>JAGYMU010000024.1 GCA_018399995.1 Halanaerobiales bacterium
TAATATTAAATTTCTTTAAATTAAGGGGAGGATGGTTTAATGAAAAAGATTGATGCAAGGGGTTTAGAGTGTCCTAAACCAGTCATAAAAACTAAAAAAGGGCTGGAAGAAAATAAAGAATTAGAAGTACTTGTTGATAATGATGTAGCTGCTCAAAATGTTAAAAAGCTGGCAATTAAAATGGGAGCAAAGGTTGCTCTCGTAAAAGAAAGTAATGATTTTTATAAATTAATAATAACTAACTTTTCTCAGAAAAATCATCAAAGAAAAAAAGATTCCAAAGATAAGGTTATATTAATTAAATCAGATTTATTAGGGGTGGGAGAAGAAAAATTAGGAGAAATATTAATCAGGGGTTTTATTAGTACATTGATTGATATAGAACCCTTTCCAAACAAAATAATTTTTATGAATGCAGGGGTTAAACTGCCCTGCAATAATCAAGAAATTATAACTTCTTTAAAGAGCTTAGAAAGTAAAGGTGTTAAAATATTATCCTGTGGAACCTGTCTTGATTTCTATGGATTACAGGATGAGCTACAAGTCGGAAGTATAAGTAATATGTATGAAATTGTAGATAGTTTAAATAAAGGAGAAGTCTTAGAAATATAATCTAAAATAATTAAAATAAGGTGGTGTGAAATATGAGTAAAAAGATTAGATTAACACAATATAGTAAAACTTCTGGCTGAGCTGCTAAATTAGGCCCTAAGGCCCTGTCGCAAGTTTTGCGACAAGTTAGCTTTATTAATGATGACAAAAATCTTTTGGTAGGAATAGAAACTGGAGATGACGCTGCTGTATATAAATTAAATGAAAATAAGGCTATGATACAATCGGTTGATTTTTTTACTCCGGTAGTCAATGATCCTTATCTATATGGTCAAATAGCAGCTGCAAATGCTTTAAGTGATATTTATGCAATGGGTGGTGATCCAATTCTGGCAATGAATATTGTTGGATTTCCTGAATGTTTAAATAAGGATCTCTTAGTTAGTATACTGCAGGGAGGAGCTGACAAGGTAAAAGAAGCTGGAGCTTCACTAGTGGGAGGACACACTGTTAAAGATGATGAACCCAAATATGGGCTCTCAGTAACCGGCCTGGTTCATCCTAATCAATTATTAACAAATGCTAATGCTAATCCAGGAGATAAATTGATCTTAACTAAAGCACTTGGTACAGGCATTATGATATCTGCTATAAAAGGTGGGTTAGAAAAAGGGGACAAGAAAAATCCAGCGGTCAAGTCAATGCTAGAGTTAAACGATAAACCGATTGAAAATTTAAAAAATTATAATGTAAATTCTTGTACAGATATTACTGGTTTTGGTCTTATAGGACACCTAACAGAAATGGTAAAAGCCAGTAATGTAAAAATTATTTTGAATACTTCAGAAATACCAGTGTTTGAAGGGGTTATCGATTATGCTCAGATGGGTCTAATTCCCGAAGGTTGTTATGCCAACAGAGATAATTACTCAAATATGGTTATTAATAGGCATAATATAGAACAAACGATGGAAGACTTAATTTATGATCCACAGACCTCAGGTGGTTTACTTTTTTCAGTACCTGGTAAGTCTGCTGCTGATCTTCTTATTGATTTATATAGTAAAGGAGTTGAACAGGCAGCAATTATTGGAGAAGTGCAAAAAGGTGAACAAAAAATAATATTAAAGTAGGTGATTAAGTGGAATATTTTCTAATTACATTTCAATCCACACATCAGTATATGAAAGCTGAAAAAATTTTAAAAGATTTAGATTATAATTGTACATTATTACATATCCCATCTGAAATAAGCGCTGATTGTGGTTTGGGGCTAAAATTTTCATCTACTTTGGACCATAAAAAATTAAAAAAAAATATTATGACAGCTGATATTAATTTTGATGGTCTTTATTATATAAAAAAGGGAGAGAACGAAAAAAATATAGAAAAAGTTGAGTAAAATTTGTAAATATGTTTGATATTTATAAAATAACTTATAATACAATAGTACTTTGTAAAAAAATAATTATATACCCTGGCTGAAGAAGATGAAGAGAAATGAAAAACCACCGAGGGCTTAATTTTCTGGCGCCATAATAGGAAATGAAACTTACAGGTGAAAATTCCGACTTTAGTTTGTTTATTATCCATCACTACATATAGAATAATTTACAATTGTTTTAATATGTTTTTTTATTTTTTGAACTGCTTCGTCACTAGTATAATTTATTCGATTATTTATCATTAAAGTTAACATTCCATGATAAATATAGGTGATCATATTATCAACTTCCTCAGCCTGATTTTTGGATAAATAGCCCTTTTCAATCAAGGGTTTAGAAGCAACAGAAGCACGATTTGTAAGATCTGGATCTAAAAGCATGGGAAGTAATCTTTCAGGTGGGTTGCCCAATTTTTGAGGAAAAATTTGAAAATATTTTTCCATCAAATTTTCTGGATGATCCCCTAATTCATCAGTGAAGATTGCATAATATATATTAGGATTTTCAAATGAATATTTACAGAAACATTCCCACATTAAAATAAAACGTTCTATTTCATCTTCACCTTCTGCAATATAATTGGGCATTGCTTGTGTATATTTACTTAAAAAATCTAAAGAAGCAAAAAAAATAAGTTGTTTATAGTTATCAAAATAATTATAAATGGTTGCACTATTATATCCGGCTTTTTTTGCAACATTGCGAATAGTTACTTTTTCAATACCTTTATCTAAAATTACTTCTTTAGTAGCTTCAATAAAGTATTTCAAGGTGCGTTTCTTTTTGATATCATTACTATCAATATCAATCATTACATGATCAATCCTTTCTTAATTAGAAAAAGAATGTCTTATTTATTAAAATTAAGGATATAATAAATAAAAAATAAAATCAAGAAATTTGGAGAATATGTGAATATATTATTAAATCTTTCAAAAATTTACTTACTGTGATTTGGAGAACTGTACAAAATTATTAAAGAGTAAATTTCCTATTATATATTTGATAAAAATGAAAAGCGAAAACCCCCTTAATTTATAAGGGGGTTTTTGTAGAAATATTTTCTAAAAAAAGGAGTTATTTATATGTATTAGCCATTGTCAGATGTTCTGCTTCAATATCAGATAGTGCTCTAAAAATCTGTTGAACTCTAGGCTCAGGTGCTCTCCTAGCCACTTCTAAATAAAAATTAATTGCTCTTTTCTCATGCTTATTTGCCTCTGCAAAACGATCGAAATCATTATCAGGTATGTCTGGATCAGGCATTTCTACTTCTACTTCACCCAGCATATCTTCTAAAAGCTCTGCATGTTCTGCTTCTTGTTTACCTAACCTTTTAAAGATTGCTTTTGAAATTTGATTTTCAGCAGCTTCTGCGCATTTGCGGTAAAAAACAGTATTATCATTTTCTAAATCAAGGGCATGTAAACAATCTTTACGGCTTTGTTGACTCATTTCTACTATACCATAATCTAAATAGTGAGCAGCAGATTTTAAATTTTCTCCTTCTGCCCCACAGAATGGACATCGGTCGGCAGAATCATCTCCCAAATAGGTTTCACCACATATTTGACATCTCCATGGTTTCATTATATACACCTCCCTTTATTTTATGAGTTTTATTAATTTCATTAATTAGAAGTATTCTATATAATTTTAAATCTTCCTGCTATTTTAGTAAAAATAATGATAAATTTGTTTGATATTTTTTGTTTAAATTTGAAAAAATATTATAGAATTATAAAATGATGTTAAATTAATATGACCAAATGATAATGTAGTTAGTCAATCAGTTAGTTTAAAAAGCAGGACTTACCGATATTATTGCAGAATTAAAAATATAGATTGGTAAGAAAATAATATTAAAAACAATAGGCTTATGTAAAATTATTATAAAAATATATATTGTATAGTTATTGAGTTAATATAGAAATAATTTTAAAGAAAGAAGGGTATATTTACTTATGGTTTATTTTAATAATGCTGCAACCACTTGGCCTAAACCCGAGAATGTTTATAAAGAAGTAAATGAATTTTTCAGACAAGAGGGTGTTAATCCAGGCAGATCTCAGGATTTAAAGACAATGAATATAAATAGGAAAATATTCGATACAAGGGAGAAATTGGCCAATTTTTTTGGGCAAAAAAATTCTTCCCGCTTTGTTTTCACTTCTGGTGCAACCGAGTCTCTTAATTTAGCAATTAAAGGCTTTTTAAATCGAGGTGATCATGTAATTTCCACGAGACTAGAACATAACTCAGTAATCCGCCCCCTCAATGATTTAGTGCAAGAAGGCAGGATTACTGTTGATTATTTGAGTTTCAATAAAAAAGGAATTATCGAAAGGTCAATGATTGAAGATGCAATACAAGATTGTACTGCTTTAATTGTTATATCACATGCTTCTAATGTATTAGGAACTGTTAACAATATAAGAGAAATCGCAGACTTTGCCCAACAAAATAATATAAAAATATTATTAGATGCAGCACAAACTGCTGGAGTTTTAGATATTAACCTCAATCAGATAAAAATTGATATGCTTTCTATACCCGGTCATAAGTCTCTTTACGGACCGCCCGGAATTGGCAGTCTTTTTATTAGGGAGAATATTAATTTAGATACTTTGATGGAAGGTGGTACGGGTAGTAATTCACTAAACACCTTTCAGCCTGAAGTTATGCCTGATAAATATGAAAGTGGTACTATGAATACACTGGGAATTGTAGGCCTTGGAGCTGGCCTTGATTTTATAAGGAGAACAGATATAAATAAGATTTACAAACATGAGATAAATTTACTTAAGAATTTCATTGAAGGCCTAAGTGAAATTAAAAATATAATTATTTATGGAAGTAGAGATTTAAAGCAAAAAGTTGGTGTACTAAGCATTAATTTAAGTAATATAAGTGCTGCTAAATTTGCTTATTTACTGCAAAATGAATATAATATATCTGTGAGAAGTGGACTACACTGTGCTCCACTTTTACATAAGGAAATGGGAACTGTTAACAAAGGAATGGTAAGATTCAGTTTCAGTTTTTTTAATACATTAGATGAAGTGAATTATGCTTTAAATGTTATTGAAGAGATTGCTAAAAAAGAGGGATAATAATGAAAAAAGAGCTATTCAAAAAAATTCCGGCAGTCAACGATTTATTAGAAAGTAATGAGGCGAAAAAAATAATTAAAACCTACAACCATGACTTAGTATTAAAGGCAATAAGAAATATTCTTGGCAAGAAAAGAGACTTTATCTCCAAGGCTAAAATATCAGATTTAAAAAATAAGGAATTGGATTTGAGTATTTCAACTTTAACAGATGAGATAAGTGAGTATTTGCATAAATATTTAAAACCTAATTTGGAGGCAGTTATAAACGCCACTGGAACAATTGTGCATACTAATTTAGGTAGGTCTCTTTTATCTAAAGAAGCAGTTCAGTCCATAAAAGAGGTTGCAGAAAATTATTCAACTTTAGAAATAGATAAAGAAACAGGACAAAGAGGCTCTCGTTACAATAATGTTCGCGAATTACTCATTGCTTTAAGTTTAGCAGAAGACGGTATGGTTGTTAATAACAATGCTGCAGCCGTTTTATTAATATTAGATACATTTGCAAAAAATAAAGAGGTTATATTATCCAGAGGGGAAATGGTTGAGGTTGGAGGTTCTTTTAGAATCCCGGAAGTAATGGAAAAAAGCGGTGCTAAATTAATTGAAGTTGGAGCTACAAATAAAGTTTATTTAGATGATTATGAAAAAAACATAACTGAGAATACTTCTCTGTTATTAAAGGTTCATACCAGTAATTATCGGATTATGGGTTTTACGGCAGAAGTGAAATTAGAAAAACTAGTTAAACTGGGAAAAAAGTATAATTTACCTGTTGTAGAAGATTTAGGCAGTGGGATAATAAGAGACCTATCTGACTTGGGATTATTAGATGAGCCAACTGTAGCGGATAAGATTAAACAGGGGGCTGATCTAGTATCATTTAGTGGTGATAAACTCTTGGGTGGCCCCCAGGCTGGAATAATAGTTGGCCATAAAGAGTTTATAGATAAGCTGAAGAAGAACCCTCTTACAAGAGCGTTAAGGGTAGATAAGTTTACTTTGTCTGCCTTAGAAGCCACCCTGAAGGCTTATATAAAAAAAGAAGATAGAGAAGTGATTCCCACCCTAAAAATGTTAAGTGAAGATATTGAAATAATAAAAACCAGAGCAGAAGAATTGAAGGAAAAAATATACAATATCGACAAGAAAAAAGTTATGATAAAAGTTGAAAAAGATTTTTCTAAAACAGGTGGTGGAGCTTTTCCGGTTCAAAGCATACCCACTTATGTAACAAAAGTGAAAATAAAAGATAGAACCTTACATGATCTATCACATCAATTAAGAATGAATAACCCTCCCATTTTTACCCGTTTACAGGATAATTACATGTTATTTGATTTGAGAACTGTAAAAGAAAACCAATTAGATCTTATTGTAGATGCTTTCCAAAAAGTTCTTAAAGGTAGGAGGAAGTAGTTATGTCTACCAAAAATTTTATAATAGGTACAGCAGGGCATATTGATCATGGTAAAACCAAACTTATTCAAGCTATAAGTGGTACAGATACAGACCGCTTATCAGAAGAGAAAAAGAGAGGAATCTCTATTGATTTGGGTTTCACTAATCTTCAGTTAAGTGATAATTATACACTGGGAATTATTGATGTACCAGGCCATGAAAAATTCATTAAGAATATGTTAGCAGGAGCGGGCGGAGTTGATATTGCCTTATTAGTTATTTCTGCAGATGAGGGTGTGATGCCTCAAACGCGAGAGCATCTTGATATTTTGAGTTTACTTAACGTGAAAAAAGGTATAATTGTTGTAACTAAGATCGATTTGGTAAAAGAAGAATGGTTAGATTTAATGATTACGGATATTAAAGAGAAATTGTCAGATACTTTTTTAAAAGACGTTCCCTTAGTTTCGGTATCTGCTCAAGAAAATATAGGCCTAGATAAGTTGAAAAATGTGTTAATCAATATTATAGATCAAATGGAGGGAAAAGAGCTGACTGGTAATGTCTATTATCCGATAGATAGAGTCTTTTCTGTTAAAGGGCATGGGACAATAGTAACTGGAACCCTGGTTAGTGGTAAAATTGAAACTGATGATAATTTGATGGTTTATCCTTCACATAAAGAGACCAGGGTGAGAAGTTTAGAAGTCCACAATACTGAAGCTTTAGCTGCTTTACCCGGTCAGAGAGTAGGTATAAATATTTCTGGAGTAAATAAAAATGAAATAAGAAGGGGAGATGTGTTAGCAACTCCTGATAGCCTGATGAATACGAAGTTTTTAGACTGCAGATTAAAAGTTTTAAAAAATGCCCCTTTAATATTAGAAAATGGTGATAGAATAAGATTCTATATTAATGCTAATGAAGTAATTGGTAGAGTACACCTACTTGATAAAAATGAATTATTACCGGGTGAGAGTGGTCTTGTTCAATATAGATTAGACAAAAAAGTTGTAGCTCGTTTTAAGGAAAATTATGTCATAAGGAGATTTTCACCGATGAATACTCTAGGTGGGGGGAATGTATTAGATGTTCATCCCCATCTTAGAAAACGATTTGATAAAAATGTGATAGATGAATTACAGAAAAAAGAAAGTTTGAATGATAATGATAGACTAGAATATATATTAAAATTAAATAATCATAAAACTATCGATTATAATTTTCTTATAAAAAAAAGCAGTTTGAGAAAAGAAAAAATAAAAAAAATTCTCAACCAATTAATTGAAGAAGAAAAAGTAGTATTATTTGAAAAAGGCAGTCAAGAAACTTGGATCCATTATGATAATTACAATGATCTGGAAGAAGAAGTTATAGATATACTTAATAAATTTCATGAGATGAATAAACTCAAACTAGGTTTATTTAAAGAAGAACTTAGAACAAAATTGTCAATAGAGCTTAATAATATGGAGTTCAATCAATTATTAGGTGGTTTGGAAGAAAAAAAGAAAATAAAAGTGAAGGGTTCTTATGTGAAGAAGTTTAATTATAAAGTTCAGTTATCTAAAAAAGAAAATGAAATAAAAGAAAAAATTATTAATGAATTTAAGGAAAGTAAGTTTATGCCTCCTAATCCCGAAACGATAATTAAAATAGGGAGCAAGAAAGAAGAAGTATTTAATTATTTAGTTGATATAGGGGAATTGATTCATATTAAAGAAGATTTGTTTTTTATTTCCAGTGCTGTAAAAAAAGCAGAGAATATTTTGATTAAATATTTAAAAGAAAATAAATCTATAACTCTGGCTCAATTCAGGGACTTACTTGCAAGTAGCAGGAGATATACTCTGGCTTTACTTGAATATTTTGATCAAAAAAATATTACCATTAGAAAAGGGGAGAAAAGATTTTTAAAAGATTAATTTACATTATCTGATCGATGTATTATAATAGTTCTTGTATAAAAATATAAGGGAGCGGCTGTATCCATGGTGGATATCTCGGACTTCAAATCCGATGGGAGGTCGGCAGACCGGCCTTTGGTGGGTTCGATTCCCACACGTTCCCGCCATTTATGACTCTAAAAAAGAGTCTTTTTTTATTTTTATAGGGGCTAATTTTTTTAGTTTTGAGGAAATATAAACCATTAATATAACATTTTAATATTAAATATTGTGATGTGAAAGGTATTATATGAGGGCTATAAATTAGCTTAAATGATGTGAAGAAGATATAAAAACTGTATGACAATATGAATTTTTTAAATAAATTGTAGTTTTAAAACAATGGAAAATAACTTTCTTAATATTATGATATTTGAGAATGAGGTAGTATGGATGAGATATTTAGACATATATGGATATAAGATATTTAGAGAGTGTTTAAAGATGTTGAAAAAAACTACAAAAACCTATATGATAATAACGTAAACGTTTGCGAAAAATATTATAAATTGTGAAATAAGATTTTAATTGTCGATTAAATAGTTTTATATTTATGTAGATTGATACATACTAGGTTGAAATATATTTCAAACGGACGGACAGACATATAAAGAAAGTAACTCTCTTTTTGCTCTGTATTTAGACCAACAAGATTATTAATAATAGGTTGTTCTGTTTTCATCTTTTAAAGTATAATATTTTCTAGCTTCACTATATATTTAAAAATAACTTTCAAATAGCACCATGCAGAAATTCAGCTTGTTATAAAAGAAAATTGAATAATTAAAAAGATATCTGCTAAAGTTAATTTCAACTGCATAAAATAATTTCAAATCAACTATATTATAAACAATTTTAATTATCATAAATATAACTATGCTTGTAGACATTTTTTAAAAAATAAAATAATCATTTTTATTGAATATTAGTTGATTATTATTATAATAATTATAGGTATTTGATAGATATAATTTATAATTAAATTAAGGTATATAAAGAATATTTTTGTGAGAATTATTAGACAAATGAGCCTTATAACTATCAAAATATTTCATATATAAATTTAACTATATGTAAGAGGGTGGTTTGATGAGAAATATTATAATTGATACAGATCCTGGAATTGATGATATATTAGCAATTTTGTTTGCATTGAAGTGTGAAGCCTTAAATGTAGAGGCTTTAACAACTGTATCAGGAAATGTACCTGTTGAAATTGCAACAAAAAACGCTTTGAAAATTTTAGAAATAGCTAATAGAAGAAATATTTTAGTTGCAAGTGGCGCTTCCAGGCCTTTGAGAAAAGATCAATTAACAGCAGAATTGATACATGGTAAAGATGGTCTGGCTAACATGAATTTGTCAGAACCTACTATAAAAAAAGTAAATTTATCAGCTGTGGAATTAATGAAGGAAAGATTATTAAAATCAAAAGAACCAATTACTATTGCGGCAATAGGCCCCATGACTAATTTAGCTATTTTAAATATCTTATATCCGAGAGTCTTTTCACAGATTGAAGAGATTATTTTTATGGGGGGAGCCGCCTTTTGTCCTGGTAATATTACAAGTGGTGCTGAATTTAATATATATGTTGATCCAGATGCAGCCAATTTAGTTTTTAATTCGGGTGTTAAACTTAAAATGATAGGCCTGGATGTTACTATGAAAACTATTTTAAAGAAAGACAAAATTGAAAATTCAAATGATTTTGGTGGTGAGACATATAAATTTTTTCGCAGATTAATTAATAATGCTCTTGAGATAATACCACAAAGTATGGAAAAAGGAGGTATTGCTTTACATGATCCTCTAGCTATAGGGGCTTGTTTATCTAACGATATACTCAAATATAAAGAATATGATTTAAAAGTTGAAACTGAAGGAAGTGAGGGGCTAGGCGTTACTTTAGTTGATGATCGCAGTTGGTCTCAAAGCAAAAAAAATGCAAAAGTTGCAGTTGAGGTGGATAATAATGCTTTTATAGATCTATTTTTAAAAACTTTAAGAAAATAAATTGTTCAATAATTATAATATCAATACATAACAATTTTTTCAAAAAGATCTAAAAGCAATGTAAAGCATTGTTTTATAGATAAAGAGGTATTTAAAATAATAAGGAGGAGTAAAATGAATAAGAAATTGTTAACAGGAGTGGCGGTTTTTGTTTTAATGATTATTGTATTATTAAGTTTTGGACAGAATGTACAGGCAGAGACTAAAAAGATCGCACTAGTATTATCAGGTGATTTAGGTGATAGATCATTTTTGGATTCCGCTTATCGTGGTTTAAAATGGTCTGAAGAGAGATTAGACGTAGAAACCAGATATGTTGAGCCTGCAAATCCTTCAGAATTTGAGCCATCAATAAGGGCAATGGCTAGAGCAGGTCATGATTTAATTATTACTCTTTCATTTACTATGTTAGATGCTACTAATAATGTAGCACAAGATTATCCAGATACACAATTTGCTATTGTTGATGCTGTTTCACAAGAACAAAATGTAACAAGCTTGATGTTTAAAGAACATGTAGGTTCGTATTTGGTTGGGGTTCTAGCTGGAAAAATGACTGAAACTGATAAGTTAGGATTTGTAGGTGGAATGGAAATACCTTTAATTAAAAGATTTCAAATTGGTTTTGAAGAAGGTATAAAAGCTGTAAATCCAGATGCCGAAATAAATGTAGGATATGTTGGAGCCTGGGACAACCCTGGCAATGGTAAAGAAATTGCTAAGTCTCAGTATCAAAATGGAGCAGATATTGTTTATCATGCTGCTGGAAAAACAGGAGAAGGTGTAATTGCAGCAGCTAAAGAAGAGGACAAATATGTAATTGGTGTTGACTCTGATCAGTGTTATATTGCATATGATAATATGATTGCAAGTATGATGAAGATGGTTGATATTGCTGTCTTTGAAGCTATTCAGGATGTCACTGAGGGTCAACTTGAACCTGGTACTAAGGTTTTTGGACTTAAACAAAATGCTGTAGGTCCTTGCAGATTGTATTCAGATATTTTGGATCTTGATAATCATAAAGATTTTACTGGTTTGGATGAAGCCATGAAAGCAGTAGAAGAATATAAAGAAAAAATATTAAATGGAGAAATAACTGTAACTGATCCTATGGAAATGGATACAGAATAAATAATATAGTATAGGGCGGTTTATTTAAACCGCCCTTTTAAAAATATGCAGTATTTTATTTTTTATAGAAAGAGAGGATAAACAATGGCTTATGCAGTGGAAATGCTCGGTATCACAAAATATTTTCCAGGTGTAGTAGCTAATGACTCTGTTGATTTAAAAGTAAAAGAAGGTGAGATACATGCACTTGTAGGAGAAAATGGTGCAGGAAAATCAACTCTTATGAATGCACTTTATGGCCTGTTTCAACCTGATGAAGGAACAATTAAAATAAATGGTGAAAAAGTTGTAATGCAGTCCAGTAATGATGCAATTCAAAGGGGTATTGGAATGGTGCACCAAAAATTCAAGCTGATCCCATCCTTTACGATTGTTGAAAATATATGTCTCGGTTCTGAACCTAGAAAAAATAAGTATTTTATAGATAAGAAAGAAGAATATAAAAGTGTAGTAGAAATATCTGATAAATATGGTCTTAAAATTGACCCTTCCAGTAAAATAAGAGATTGTGCAGTTGGTATTAGACAAAGAGTGGAAATATTAAAAACTTTATATCGTAAAGCTAATATACTTATTTTAGATGAGCCTACTTCAGTTTTAACTCCACAAGAAACGGACGAGTTATTTAAAGTTATAAGAAACCTTGTAAATAAAGGTAAAACTGTCATATTTATAACTCATAAATTAAGAGAAGTAATGGAAATATCCGATACTGTTACAGTATTAAGAAAAGGTAAATTAACTGGTTTTAAACCAACTTCTGAAACTAATGAAAATGAAATTGCTAGAATGATGGTAGGCCGAGATGTACTACTCAGGGTTGATAAGAAAGCGATTGAATCTGAGCAAAAGCCTATTTTAGAAATAGAAGATTTAGTGAGCACTGATAATAGGGGTTTGGTTGCTCTTAATCAAATTTCATTTGAAGTAAAACCTGGTGAGATTCTTGGTATAGCAGGGGTACAGGGGAATGGACAGTCTGAATTAATAGAAACAATAACCGGATTAAGAAAGATAGAAAGAGGTATAATTAAAATAAGGAGTAAAAAGATAAATCGGTTTTCTCCGAAAAGTATAAGAGAGACTGGTATCAGCCACATTCCGGAAGATAGAATTGAACGGGGTTTAAATTTAGATGCAACTATCGAAGAAAATTTAATTGTTACATCACATGATAAAAAACCTTTTTCCTCTATGGGTATTTTCGATTTTAATAAAATAGAAGAATTTTCTGAGCAACTAATAAATGAATATGACATAAGAACTTCGAACAGCAAAAACAAAGCTGAATCATTATCCGGTGGTAATATGCAAAAAATTGTGGTAGCACGTGAAATTGAAGAAGATCCTGATTTATTAATAGCAGCTCAGCCGACTAGGGGAGTTGATATTGGAAGTATTGAATTTATTCATAAAAAAATAATTGAGGCAAGAGATCAGGGTAAAGCTGTTTTGTTAGTTTCAACAGAATTAGATGAGATTATGTCTTTAAGCGATAGAATAATTGTGATGTATGAAGGTGAAATAGTAAAAATTATACCTGGGGGAATAGCTGACGAAGAGGAATTAGGGCTTTTAATGGCTGGAATTGTTCCTGATACATTACAGTCTAAAATGAGAAGGGAGGCAAAATAATATGAAAGAATTCATAAATAATATTAATTGGCGGCCTTTCATAATAATCTTTCTTAGTCTTTTGCTTTCTTTATTAATAGGTTCTATTTTTATGATTTCTAGTGGCTATAATCCATTGAATGTATATCTAATGATGTTTCAGGGTGCATTTATAGGAAAAATCAATATAATGAATTCATTAAAAAATGCGACACCTCTTATTTTTACTAGTATGGCTGTATTAATAGCTTTCCGGACAGGTACTTTTAATATAGGTGTAGAGGGTCAATTATTTATGGGAGCAATTGCAGCTGCCTGGGCAGGTTTTTCTTTAGAGGGTTTACCTTCAATAATACATATACCTTTATCATTATTATTTGCTATTATAGCGGGAGCATTATATGCAATGATTCCTGCAATATTGAAGTTTAAGTTTAATGTCAATGAAATTATTACTACTATTATGCTTAATTCTATTGCATTTTTGTTTACTAGTTATCTTGTAAATTATCCTTTGAGGGAAAGCCCAATGGCTCCTCAAACTCCAAAAGTTTTTGAATCAGCCCGTTTACCAAGATTGACAGATTCTTCCCAGGTTTCTGTAGGTATAATTATTGCGGTAATATTTGCAGTAATTTTTTGGTTTGTATTTAAAAAGACAACATTTGGTTTCAGAACAAGAGTGGTAGGAGAAGCATCGTCTTTTGCTGAATTCAGTGGTATTAGTCCTGTTAGAACCGCTTTTTACGGAATGCTTATATCAGGAGCAGTTGCTGGTTTAGCTGGTGGAGTAGAACTTTTAGGGGTTCATTATCGTTTTGTAGAACTTTTCCCCACGGGATTAGGTTTTAATGGTATATTAATAGCATGGTTAGGTAAAGGAACACCCTTGGGTGCTTTATTTGCTGCACTCTTTTATGGTGGTATTCAAAGTGGTGCTATGACAGTTGATTGGATAACTTCGATCCCTAGACAGTTATCAGATACATTATTGGTTTTAATGGTGTTTTTTATAGCTGCCGAAGGTATGTTTGATTGGGTTTGGCCTCTGAAAAAAAAGTTTTTAAATAAAAAAGACCAGAAAGCTGGGGTGGAGAAGAATGCTTAGTAAATTTATAGATATTGCAATAATTCAAGGAACTATTAGGATGGCTACCCCAATTATGCTGGCTGCAATGGGAGCTATGGTTACAGGTTTGTCTGGAATAATAAATATTGGTTTAGAAGGTATGATGTTATTGGGAGCTTTTTTTGCTGTGGTAGGTAGTTACTATTTCGGAAGTGTTTGGTTGGGAGTAGCTGTTGCATTATTATCTGGACTTATAATGGCATTACTATTTGCCATATTTACCATGAAATTTAGAGCACATATTATATTAATTGGTATAACAATAAATGCCTTTGCTCTGGCTATAACTGTATATTTTTTACGAGATTGGTTTAATGTTGCAGGAGCCTTTTCAGATAATGCTATTGTAGGTTTTAACACAGTTAAAATTCCTATTATAAAAAGCATTCCCATCCTGGGAGATATATTGAGTGGTTATACTCCTATAGTATATCTTTCATGGTTAATAATTATTTCCATGCATATTATTTTATATAAAACCCCTTTAGGTAGACATTTAAGGGCAGTGGGAGAAAATGCAGAAGCGAGTGAAACACTTGGAATTAAAGTTAAAGGTATAAAATATTTAGCAGTAATTTTAAGTGGTATATTTTCATCATTAGCAGGTGCTTATCTTTCATTAGGGCAATTAACAATGTTTACAGAAAATATGTCTGCTAACCGTGGATTTCTAGGACTTGCTGCCAATATATTTGGAATGGGAACACCCATTGGTGGTGCTCTGGCTAGTTTGATATTTGGTTTTGCAGATTCTTTAGCGATGCGATTACAGGGATGGGAAACCATACCCTCACAGATAGTATTAATGATTCCATCTGCACTGCCAATATTGATCCTACTCATCTTTTCTGTAAGGAAGAAAAAAGAATTAAAGAATTTTAAAGAGGAAAATATCAGTAAATTACTGTCAGGCAAATAAAAATATTATCTATTAGATTAGAAATAGGATGTAAAATCATGAAATTTATTAAGGACATAACTCTTTATATTAAAAGTATTATGAACAAAAATATATTATTTCTACTTTTGAGTTCATTTTTATTTTTTATTGCTTATCAACTACTACTACCAACATTTCCTCTTTATGTTGAATTTTTAGGCGGAGATGAAAAAATGGCTGGAATACTGACAGGCTTATTTGCCCTAACTGCCGTTTTTTTGAGGCCATATTTTGGAAAATTGTCTGATACAAAAGGAAGAAAGTATGTTTTATACATTGCTGCTTTTACAATGATGACCGGTCCTATATTATATCTTTTTGATTTCGGGTTTTTATATTTAACTCTTGCTAGAATTTATCATGCAATTAGTTTAGCAGCTTATATAACGGCAAGTCTGACTCTTTTGGCTGATTTAACAGATCCTGAAAAAAGAGGCACAGTGATAGGCATATATGGTATTGCAAGTGGTTCTGCTATTGCAGTTGCACCGCCTTTGGGTATAAAAATAGTCAATGATTTTGGTTTCGTACCTTTATTTTGGTTAACGGCTTTAGTTGGATTGTTAATCATTCCCTGTATTAAATTTATAAGTAAGCCTCAGGTAGTAACTGAAGATAATGAAATTAATACGATTACAATATGGAATGCAATAAAAAATAAGATAGTTATGATTCCAAGTATTGCATTGTTTTCAATTACTGTTGGATTGGGGGCTGTAAATGCATTTATAGTACTGCATGGTAAAAGTGTGGGTATTAAAAATATTGGAATTTTCTTTACTGTTTATTCTATAAGTTCTTTACTTGCAAGATTAGTTGCTGGTTATTTATCAGATAATATAGGTCGCAAGAAAACTGTTTTACCAGGTTTAATAATGGTTGGAACAGGTATTTTATGTTTAACTAAGTTACCCAGTATTTTATTTTTGTTATTAGGTGCATTATTTTTTGGAGTTGGTTTTTCTACTACACATACATCTTTTCTGGCTTTAATTATAGATAAAACATCTTTAAATGAAAGGTCTCAGGCAGTTTCTTTTTACGCCAATGCTTTTGATATGGGTATTTCTTTAGGTTCAATGGGACTGGGAGTAATTGCGGCATATTCTTATTCATTATTATGGTTAGTGGTTGCATCATTTGCTTTTATGGGATTTTTATTAACTTTAATCTTTTTACCAGTCAGTTGAAAAGTAAAGATAATTATGTGTAAGAGTATTTGAATTACATATATTTTTAAAATAAAAAAATTGAAAAGGTGATATAATTATGATCAAGATATATTTCGCAGGTCCTTTGTTTACTACATATCAACGGAGCTTTATTGAAGAAAAGGCTGCTAAGTTAAGAGAGGAAGGTTTTGAAGTTTTTGTTCCACATGAAGAATTTTCGATTGAAAGTGAAGATAGTGTAGGAGCCAAGTATGAAAAGAGCTCTGAAGAAAGGGCAATTGAAGTTTTTGAAAAAGATTATGAAGGTGTAAGTTGGGCTAATGTTTTATTAGTAATGGTAGATGGTGTACAGGTCGATGATGGAACGGCTTCTGAAATTGGAATATTTACAGAGCAGTTATTATCTGATAATATGCAGGAAAAAATTGGTATCTATGGACTTTCTTCTGATATGAGAGTATTCCCTAATACTGAAGGTGGTGAAGGTAAGGCTTTAAATTTCTTTACTGTAGGTGCTATATATAAAGCAGGTGGAAAAATTTATAATAATATTGATAATATAATTTCTGAATTAAAAAAATTAGAATAAATTTTATAAACCATTATTTGACAAGATAAATTTTTGAGAATGTATAAAGGTTTAATTATTCTTTTTATCGAATTGAATAGTAGAAACATCAAAAATTGTCTTATATTTACTGAATCTGTAAAAGCTGTTAAAAAATTTTAATCAATGTTTTAGAAAGTAGCATATATAAAAGAATTTTATATAATATTGTAATTAAATAAATATTAGTATGGGTATCAAAGTATCTTAATTATCTAAAATATTTTATAAAAAGAGGGTTTTAAGTGAATCAATATAAAAAATATATTAATAACAGAATTGATCAGTATAGGAAAAAAATTATTGATTTTGGCCAGGATATTTATGAAAATTCTGAAATGGGTTTTGCAGAATATAGAACCAGGGATAAGGTAGAAGATATATTTAGAAAGTTAAAACTAAAGGTAGAAGTCCCCCTTGCTTTAACTGGAGTCAAGGCTGTTTTTATGGGTAAATATGAAGGTCCCACATTAGCTATATTAGGTGAAATGGATGGATTAAAATGTAAAGACCATCCCTTCAGTAATCCTGAAACTAATTCAGCCCATATCTGTGGACATAATGCTCAATTAACTGCTATGATTGGAGCAGCTTATGCACTTGTTAATAGTAAAATCCAAGAAGAGTTACATGGTAATGTTGTTTTTATGGCTACTCCGGCAGAAGAATATGTAGAAATAGAAAAAAGACAAAAATTGAAAAAAGATAATAAAATAAAATATCTGGCTGGTAAACCAGAGTTAATTAGGATTGGAGCTTTTGATGATGTGGATATTGCATTAATAACACATGTGGGATCAGATATAAGACATGCTAGATTTGGTCTGGGTGGTTCTACAAATGGGTTTTTAGCAAAAAGGGCATATTTTGTGGGTAAAGCTGCTCATGCTGGCGGAGCTCCTGATAAGGGCAGAAATGCCCTGCAGGCTGCAAATATAGCAATTAATGCAATTAATGCCTGGCGGGAAAGTTTTAAAGATGATCATCACATAAGGGTTCATCCCATATTAACTAAAGCAGGTTCACATGTAAATATAGTGCCTGATCAAGTAAAATTAGAGACTTATGTTAGAGGAAAGACATTAGATTCTATTTTAGAAACTAACAAAAAGGTTAATCAGTCTCTTAAGGCTGGGGCAATGGCCATGGGCTGTAAAGTGATAATTGATGACACCCCGGGTTTTTTACCACAAAAAAGCAGTTCTGAATTGGTTGATGTTATCTACCAAAATGCCGAGTTAATAGTTGGTGATAACAATATAGTTGATAATAGTCATTTTGATGGTTCATCTGATATGGGTGATTTGACAAGTATAATGCCCGGTACTATTATAGAAGTTGGTGGAATAAAAGGTTCACCACATACTAAAGAATTTCATATAGTAGATGAGCAAGCTGCTTATATTAAACCTTCTAAATTATTAGCCATGACAGCTGTTGATCTGCTAATGAATTCTTCTAATAGGGCTCAGAATATTATTGATTCGTATAATCCTGATCTCAGCAAAAGTGAATATATGAAATTAATTGACAGTTTTTTTAATAATGATCAATATGATTATTTTTCTTTATAGAATTTTAAAATAAATTATAAAATCATAAGGAGGAGTTCAAAAATGAGTATTCATATTGGAGCACAAAAAGGTGATATTGCTGATACAATTTTATTACCAGGTGATCCACTCAGAGCTAAGTTTATTGCTGAAAATTATCTCGAAGATGTTAAATGTTATAATGAAGTTAGGGGTATGTATGGTTTTACAGGCATTTATAAGGGCAAAAGAATATCTACACAGGGAACTGGAATGGGTATGCCATCAATATCTATTTATGCTAATGAATTAATTAGAGATTATGGGGTTAAAAAGCTGATAAGAGTCGGCTCATGTGGTTCTTTTAATGAAAATATTAAGTTAAGAGATGTTATATTAGCCAAGGGTGCCTGTACTAATTCTAAGATCAACCAAGTTAGATTTGATGGTAATGATTTTGCACCTACTGCTAGTTTTGATCTTTTGAAAAAAGCATTTGAAACTGCCAAAGAAAAAGGTATAGATGTAAAGGTAGGCAATATATTAAGTTCTGATACCTTTTATGGAGATGACCCTGAATCTTGGAAGAAATGGGAGAGGTATGGTGTGTTAGCAGTTGAAATGGAAACAGCGGAGTTATTCACACTGGCAGCAAAATACGGAGTAGATGCACTGACTTTATTAACCGTTAGTGATTCTATTATATCAGGTGAAGAAACTACATCTAAAGAAAGAGAAACTACATTTACAACCATGATGGAAATAGCTTTAGAAACAGCTTTAAAATAATAGTCAAATATATTTATGTTAGACTAATTTGGTTTTTAAAATTGAGGATAATTAAAATTTAGGTTAAGGTGATGATATATTATGGCTGTAACCATAAAAGATATAGCTCGTAGAGCTAACGTCTCTATTACTACTGTTTCGCGTGTTATAAATGATAAACATGATGTTAGTAAGGAGACCAAAGAAAACATAAAAAAAATAATAAAAGAAATGGGTTATAGGCCTAATGAAGTAGCCAGGGGGCTTGTTACAAAAAAGACCTACATAATTGGTTTGCTAATTCCTGATTTAAGAAATCCGTTTTATCCCGAAATGGCGACTGGTCTAGACGATCTTGCCAGAAGAGAAGGTTACTCTGTAATATATTATAATACCAGGAAAAATGCCAAAGAAGAACAAAAAGCCATTGAGTTATTTAAGAAAAAACAAGTTGATGGTGTAGTAATATCAATGTGCAACAAAACAGTGAGAAAAAAATTCAAAAAAAGAAACGAAGATGAATTTCCTATAATTGAAATTGCTAGTAATTTAAGAAGAATAGTTAATCCTACAATTAATATAGATAATGTGGGTTCTGCCTGCAAGGCTACCAGATATTTAATTAGAAATGGACATAGTAAAATTGGGCATATAATTGGTAAGAGAAATACGCAGCCAGCCCGACATACATTATTCGGATTTAAAAAATGTCTAAAGAAAAATAATGTCAAGTTAAACAAGGACTGGATAAAGCAGGGAGATTATAGCAAAGAATCTGGTTATAAGAAGATGAAAGAAATATTAAAAGAGGATGAAAAACCAACTGCTGTGTTTGCTGCTAATGATCTTATGGCCTTAGGTTGTTACAAAGCAATCCATGAAATGGGTTTAAAAATCCCTGATGATATTTCAATAATTGGACATGATGATATAGAGTATTCTACATATATAATACCTACCCTTACCTCAATGTATCTTTCTATGTATGAATTGGGGAAAAAATCAGGAGAGATGTTATTAAGAAAAATCAATGATAATTCAAATGATAATCCAGAAAATATTATAATAGAACCCAAATTAATAGAAAGAGAGTCAGTTAAAAACTTATCAACTTTATAATTTAAATAACTAAGATCTAAACCAAATAAAAAAATAGAAAGATATATTTACCATGAAAATATCATAATAAATGTAATAATAAAATTTTTTCAGTATAATTATTCTATTAATTCCAGTAAAAATCAAAAAGGAGGATAGCCAATGACTAATAAGATACTGATCAAAGATGCTATAATATTTACCTGTAATGAAAATAATGAAGTTTATACAAAAAGCAACCTATTAATTAAAGATAGTAAAATCGAAGCAATTGAGTGTAACCTCAAAAATATAAATCTAGAAGAGTTTGATAAAATTATTGAAGCACAGGAAATGGCAGTTATTCCGGGTATAATAAACTCACATACTCATGTGGCAGGTGCAATGTTTAGAGGGCTAATCGATGAGGGACAAAAGGGGTTAGGTTTATATAATATTGGTTTTCCTATGGAGAAATTGCTTACTGAAGAAGAATTATACTGGTTATTTTTAATTGGAATTGCCGAAGTTATAAAAACTGGAGTTACTTTAGTAAATGATTTTTATTACCAGATGGATATCTTTGCAGAGATTGTTAAAAAAATTGGAGTAAGGGCAATTATTTCTGATACTCTCTATGATACTGACATGACTAAACTGATTGATGGTCAATATGAAAGAGACTATCAGGCTGGAGAAATTAGGCTGCAAAAGAGTGTTGATATCATAGAAAAGTGGAGAGATAAATCAAGTTTAATTAATTTCAGAATTGGTCCACATGCTACTGATACCTGTTCAAAAAGATTACTTGAAAATGCTAAAAAAGAAGCTAACCGTATGGATGTCGGATTACATATGCATTGTGCTCAATCCAAAATAGAAGTAGATCATATAAAAAAAGAACACAATAAAACCCCGATAAAATATTTAGAAGAGATTGGATTATTAGAAGATAATATATTATTAGCACATTGTCATTATATGGGTGAAGCTGACTGGGATATTATGAAAGAGCATGATGTTTCTTATGCACACTGCCCTATTGTATATGCAAAAAATGGTAGTCAATATCCCAAATTAAAATATGCTTTAGACAATGATATTAAAACAGGATTTGGTACAGATTGGATTAGGATGGAACCATGGGATGGAATGCGAACAGCGATTAATATTTTGAGATCAATAGAAAGAGATCCTGATATAATGGGAGGCAGGCAAGTATTAAAACTAAACACAATTAAGGCTGCAGAAGCGTTGGGTCATGAAGAAAAAATTGGAAGTATTGAAATAGGGAAAAAGGCAGATTTGGCTTTAATTGATATGAACAAACCACACCTTCAGCCCTTTTATGGTAATCCAAGTGGTTTGGTTTATTATGTGAATGGAAATGATGTTGATACAGTTATTATTAATGGTAGAATAATAATGCAAAATAGAAAGCTTCTTACTATTAATGAAGAGCAAATATTAAATAATATAAAGAAATTCATACCAGTTTGGATAAAAAGAGCTGAAAAATTAGGGGTCAATTTTCCTAATTATAAAACAAGATAAAGAATTAATGAAGTTATTCAATGCCACTTGATAATAATTCTAAGGAAATAAAAATTATCTTAAAAACCATTATGGCAAGCTATATAAAGAGGAAACAACCCTTATGAGAGGGCAAATAGAGCTTTAAATGGGTGAGACCATGACAGAACTTTTTTTGATAAAATTAGTTTTCATGGAGGTATAGTCTTACAAGAAGCACTACCCTATGGAAGCAGAAAAGATGTAAGAAGTGAAGTTAGATCTAGATCTAAGGTCCTTGGTGAAGATGGTAGATATATCTGTGCGTCAGCTAAACATATCTAGGCTGACACCCCTGTAGAAAATATTATAGAAATGTATACTACCGAAAGAAAAGCATAGTCTGTTTTTATTTACATAACATTATATCAAATGGTCAAAAATAAATTTAAATTAAAAATTAAAATCAATTATTCATAGCCCTTCAAAATATATTAGCGCCTTACTCCCCATATTTTGTTGGGCTATGATTTTTTATATCAACTAAAAAACAAATTGTAATGGATCTAGTATAAAATAATAAACTTAATTCAAATTCCTAGTAATGAAAAAAGTGTTTCTAAGTACAACATAAATAATATGTCAATTATTAGCAATAAATTCCTAAGGTATCAATTGTTATATATATTATTTTAAAAAAACTGCTGATGTCTTGTCTTTTTAATATTTATGACAACATATATTGTTTTAGTAATCCATTTACTTATTTACTACTTCATAGATTTAAAAGAAATTGGCAAATTAA
>JAGYMU010000025.1 GCA_018399995.1 Halanaerobiales bacterium
GTTGCTGACATGGATAGAGAAGTCAGACGCCTCCATAGTACGGAAGTAGGGAAATGACTAAACATTTTCTGAACGGAAGGGAGTGCGACCTTAGTGGATTCACACTTAAATACTGTACAATGACAACAGTGACGATACCAAAGGTATAAACGAGCTGAATGTGTACAAAACAAGGAGTGGAATAGGATTTGAGAAAATTTAACACGTTGGTAAGCCGTATGCCTTAATAAGGCACGTGCGGTTTGATGAGGGGGCAGCCATGAAAATGGTCGCCCTACTCTATTTTGCATCCTAATTTATTTAAGATATCTTTATTTATACACATACAGTAGGTATTATTGATATGGTGATTTAGCTGTGATATAATTACGGAAGAAGTCAGATTGCGATTTTTTTATAAGGAAAAGTTAATAATAGGAGAGATTAATATTTTTGACATTAAAGATAAAAAGAATGGTAATAAAAAACAAATAATAGAAATAGATAATATTACTTATGGAGGAGATGGAATTGGATCTCTTTCTTCTGGTAAAGTAATATTTGTACCCAAAACAATACCTGGAGAAAAACATCTGGTAAAAATTACAAAGGAAAAGAAAAATTATGCCTATGGGATAACTAAAAAGACACTTAAGAAATCAAAATCAAGAATTAATCCAAAATGTGAGATATTTGAAGATTGTGGTGGCTGTCAATGGCAGCATATAAATTATGAAAAACAAAAAGACTTTAAAGAACAAATCTTAAGGGATTCTCTTCTTAAAATCGGCAAACTAGAAAAAATCAAGATAAATCCTATTATTGGATCTGAATACCCCTGGTATTATAGAAATAAATCTATCATACCTTTCACAAAAGAAGCAGGTCGAATAGTTGCTGGATTTTATAAAAGAGGCACACATCAGGTTATTAAAAATCAGACCTGTTATATCCAACACCAACTGATAAATAGAATTAAGAGATATACAATTGATTTATTAAATGAATACAAAAACATCTCAGTTTATGATGAAAACATCAATAAAGGATTATTAAGACATCTGTATATTAGAGTGGGAACCTGTACAAATCAAGCTCTATTAACCTTTATTACTACAGATGAGCGCTTTGAAAAGCTAGAGGAAATTGCAGATATATTAATGGGAAAAATACCTGAATTAGAAGGAATTATGCGCAATATAAATAATAAAAAGACCAATGTTATTTTGGGGAATAAGAGTCATTTAATAACAGGAAAAGACTACATATATGATTATATCGGAAATCGTAAGTACAAAATTGGTTTAACCTCTTTTTTTCAAATCAACACACTGCAGTCTGAAAAGCTTTATGATGTAGTACAAAGATATACGAATATGAGTGGAAATGAGATAATAGTTGATGCTTATTCTGGGATAGGTAGTATTGCCATATCTTTAAAAGAAAATTATGAGGCTGTTTATGGAATAGAAAGTAATAAAAATGCTGTAAAAGATAGCCGCTATAATGCCGCTATAAATGAGCTTAATAACTGCCATTTTATAAAAGGAGATGTAAAAAAAGAGATACCAAAGCTTTTAAATAAGGTCAAAAAACCTGATATAATTATCTTTGACCCTCCCCGCAGTGGTTTAAATAAAGAGATATTGAAAACTGTAATCGATCATAAGATAAAAGAAATAATATATGTTTCCTGTAATCCAACGACACTGGCCAGGGATCTAAAAATATTAAAAGAAGAGTTTGAAGTATTAAATATACAGCCAGTTGATATGTTTGCTCAAACATATCATATTGAAACTGTAATTCAATTAAGGAGGTTAGCCTAATGGATTCATTTTTATTAGTTATTTTTATTATCGTGGGATTGGCTGGTTTGATTTTTCAAGTTGAAGCAGGCGCATTTGTTGGTTTAAGTCTTGCTCCCTGGCAGATCATAAAGTTAGATCTTGGTAAAAAGATTAGTTTATATGCGATAATAATTACAACCCTAATTGGTAGTATATACTTTATATCTATCTCGAGATGGCTGCTTTTTTTACTTTACTTAGTAATAGAGGCATATAATTACTGGGGGTATATGAACAGATACAATAAAAGTTAAAGAGATAAATAACTTGACTTCTCATCTATTTATGGTATAAATTAATAATATGGAAAAAAATATATATAGCAATTCTGGCAAGGAGGAAATTTAAGATGCCTACTTATTTATATGAATGCAAAAATTGTGGTAGATTTGAAGAATTCCAAAAAATAACAGATGAACCCATAAAAGTATGTCCTCAATGTGGGGCAGAGGTCAAAAAAATAATTGGTGCCCCTGGAATTATTTTTAAAGGATCCGGTTTTTATTCTACCGATAATAAGCGCAGCAGTACTGCAGTTAGTAATAGTAATGGGGATAATAATATTAGTAAAGAGGAAAACAAAAAATCGGTTAAAAAGCCTGAACAAAAAGAAAAAACAAAGGGTGAGGAAAAGGCTTCCTAGATCTAATTTGACAAAACAGAAGATAGTTGTTATTATTTATAACGGTCCAGCTTGTATGTGGTTCACATATTTGTCTGGATTTTTTTGTTTATACCCATAAAAAATTAGGGGAGGCAGCGATATGGGAAAGATAGAAGTAAGAAACTTATACAAGATATTTGGAAATAAACGCCAAAAAGCCCTTGAAATGCTCAAAAATGGCTATACCAAACAGGAGGTACTAAAAAAGAACAATAGTACAGTTGGTGTTGATGATGCCAGTTTTGAGGTTGAAGACGGAGAGATATTTGTTATCATGGGTCTTTCCGGCAGCGGCAAATCCACCCTAATCAGATGTGTAAATAGATTAATTGAACCCACAGCGGGATCAATTAAAGTTGATGGTCAGGAAGTCTTGGGATTTGATAAAAAAGAGTTAAGAGAGTTTAGAGAAAAAGAATTTGGTATGGTTTTTCAAAACTTTGCTCTCTTACCCCATAGAACAGTATTGGAAAATGCTATGTTTGGACTTGAAATTCAAAAGGTTGAAAAACAACAAAGAATAAAAAGATCTAAAGAGGCTTTAAATGCAGTTGGTCTAGACGGTTGGGAGGATCAATATCCTGAGCAGTTAAGTGGTGGAATGCAGCAGAGGGTTGGTCTCGCAAGGGCATTAGCGGTTGATCCTGAAATTTTACTGATGGATGAACCTTTTAGTGCTCTCGATCCTTTGATTAAAAAAGAGATGCAAAGTAAGCTATTAGATTTATATGAAGAAATGGAGCGGACAATCCTATTTATTACCCACGATCTGGATGAGGCTCTAAAACTGGGAGATCGGATTGCTATTATGAAAGAGGGCAAGATAATACAAATTGGAGATCATGAAGAAATATTGACCGAGGCAACCAATGATTATGTTGAGAACTTTGTGGAAGATGTTAATCGTTCAAGAGTTCTTACTGCCAAGGATATAATGACTAAGGCGATAGCCCTATTATATCCTCAGGATGGTCCAAGAACAGCCCTTCATAAAATGAAGAAAAATAATTTAAACAGTCTATTTGTCGTTAATAAAGATAAAAAGTACAGAGGGATAGTTTACATCGAAGATGTAGTTGATGTTATTAATAATGATGAATTAGAATTTGAAGATATAATAAAAAACATTACAAAAGCAGATCCAGAAGATAATTTAAGAAAATTATTTGCTGATATCGCAGATCTTAATGTTCCTTTACCTGTAACAGATGAGGATGATAAGTTATTGGGGATAATTGTCAAAACAAATGTATTGGCCAATTTAGCATCAGAAGGAAAGTTTGATCAATAAATTATTAAAAAGGTTACAAAATAAATAAGGAGCGTAAAAAATTACTCTAGGAGGGTTTTTTACAAAATGAAAAGAAAAATATTAGCAGTTTTATTGATTTTAGTATTCAGTTTGTCATTAATATCTATAGGTTCTAATACTGGATTGGCAGCCGAAGATGATGAAACCATTGATTTTGGTTATGTACAATGGCCGGGAGTAACTGTAAAAACTCATGTAGCTAAGAAGGTATTGGATTATTTAGGTTATGAAACAGCAATGACTAGTGGGTCTCAGGCAATTGTTTTTAAAGGTATGGATACCGGTGATTTAGATATCTTTTTAGGCAATTGGATGCCTACGATGAAGATTCACTTTGATAAATATGAAGAAAAAGGTACGATTAAAAATGTAAGAGTTAATTTATGGGATGTTGTTTATAAAACAGCAGTACCTGAATATGTTTATCAGGAAGGTGTACATTCTTTTGAAGACTTAAATGATTATGCTGATAAATTTGATCAAACAATATATGGGATTGAACCCGGTAATGAGGGAAATTTAATCATTAAAAATGCCATCGAAGATGGCGTTTATAACTTAGATGAATGGCAGCTTAAAGCAAGTAGTACAGCGGGTATGCTGACTTCTGTTAAGAGAGCTGTCAGCGATGAAAAATGGATAGCATTCAATGCCTGGAAACCTCATTATATGAATGTTATGTTTGATATTAAATATTTAGATGACCCTGAGGGAATCTGGAGTAGTGGTGAAAGAGTATTAACTGTTGTAAGAACTGGTTTTGAAGAAGAAAACCCAAACGTATATAAGTTCTTAACTGAATTTAAGGTAACTGCACCGATGCAGAACAAATGGATAGATATGTATAAAAGACAGGAGATGGATCCTGAAGTTGTTGCTGAAAAATGGATTTCAAACAACCTGGATGTAGTAAATCAGTGGGTTTATGGTGTAGATTCAACTGATGGAAGAATGGGTCGAAAAGTAATTAAAGAAAAAGTAGAAAATAACTAAAAAATAATAAAGAATTAAACTGGCGGCATTTTAAAAGGGTGCCGCTAGTAAAATTTTATTAAAAGGGGTTGATTAAAGTTAATAATGTATTACAATTAATCAGTACTAAAATACCCATTGGCAATTGGGTAGAAGTTTTAGTAAACTTCCTTATAAATAACTTTAGTGGGCCACTAGAAGGATTCGCAGGTATTATTGAATGGATGGTAAATAATTTTGAAGCTTTATTATCATATTTTCATCCACTTGTTTTTATATTAATATTTGCTATTTTAGCCTGGAGATTAAAAAATTATAAACTTTCGATATTTGTAGCACTCGGATTAGGTCTTGTATTTAATCTTCAGATGTGGGATCCTCTGTTAACGACTTTAGCTTCAATTATTACTTCAGTGGTAGTTGCTTTGATTATAGGTATTCCAATCGGTATAATAAAGGCTCACAGTATAACTGTAGATTTAATAACAAGGCCAATTTTGGACTTTATGCAGACCATACCTCCCTTTGTATATCTTATTCCTGCTCTGATGTTTTTTGGCCTGGGTACGGTTTCCGGTGTGATAGCAACAGTTGTCTTTGCTATAGCCCCACCTATCAGGTTGACCTACTTAGGAATCCAACAGGTAGATGATGAACTTAAAGAAGCCGGTCATGCTTTTGGGGCAAACTGGTGGGAAATATTAATGAAAATAGAACTGCCAGGAGCAATGCCTTCTATTATGATGGGTATTAACCAATGTATTATGCTCTCTCTTTCTATGGTTGTTATTGCAGCCATGATTGGAGCAGGGGGCCTTGGAAAACCAGTTTTAAGGTCACTAAATGTAGTAGATATAGGTCTTGGTTTTGAAGCCGGACTGGGAGTTGTTATTATAGCTATGGTTCTGGATAGAATGTTCGGAAGGGAATAAATTTGATAGATATAACCTGCCCTTTAAAAAGGGCAGATTTTAATTTTTAAGAGATAAATAATTGAATAACTAAAAGTGCTGTGCTATTATAAACTCAAATAGTTTATAAATACCCAGGAAATCAGGTGAAAATATGCAGGAGAATATGGTTGTAGTAAGCCGGTGTGTTGATTATCAGGATACTAATATAAAAACAGCAGTTAAAAATATTTTTGACCTTATGGGAAGCATCACAAGTTTTGTTAGCCCGGGAAATACAGTTGTTATCAAACCAAATATGCTTTTAGGTAAAAAACCTGAAGATGTTGTTACTACTCATCCTAATGTAATAAGATATATAATAAAAGAACTTAAAAAAGTAGACTGTAATATTGTTTTGGGTGACAGTCCAGGTGGTCCGTTTACTGAAGGCAGACTCAAAAGCATTTACAAAAAAACTGGTTTTTATGACCTGGCCGAAGAAGAAAATATCGAATTAAATTATAATACTGGATATACTAAGGTTTCTTTTACAGATGGACTATTGGTTAAGTCTTTTCAAATTTGTGATTTTATAAGAGAGGCCGACTTAGTAATTAACATGTCCAAACTAAAGACTCATTCGTTTATGAGATATACAGGTTCTGTAAAAAATCTATTTGGAACTATTCCTGGTATGAAAAAAGCTGAATATCATCTAAGAATGTCCGAGGCAGAAAACTTTGCTTTAATGCTGGTGGATTTAGCCAGATTTATTTCACCCCAGCTTAATATCATGGATGCGGTAGTAGGTATGGAAGGGGCTGGGCCTTCAGCTGGAGATAAGAGGAAATTTAATTATTTAATGGCTTCGCCTTCCTGTTTTGCTTTAGATGTGGCGGGCGCTTATCTGTTTAATGTAAAACCCACTGATATTCCTACCATAAATCAAGCAGCTCAAAAAGGATTGATAGGTAATTTTGCTGAACTAGATATACAAGGAGATCGAATAATTCCGGCTAAAAATACAAAAATACCAGAGATTGATCATTCAGACACCCGAAATATTAAGGGCTTACCACCTTTTTTAGCTAATATAGTAAATAAATTGTTAAAGCCCCGACCGGTATTTGATGAAGAAAAATGTGTACAGTGTGGCGTTTGTGCAGATAATTGTCCGACTGAAGCTATAGAATTAACTGATTATCCTGTAGTAGATTTGAATGGGTGTATAAGGTGCTATTGCTGTCAGGAATTGTGTTCTTATCAGGCGGTTAAAATCAAAAAACCTCTTTTAGGGAAATTGTTTTTTTAATTAAAAAGTTCGGTGATTATTATGAAAAATGAAGGAAAAAACTTCATAAATACCCTCAAGGATTATAAATTAAATTATCTGAAAAAAGATTTTTCAGCCGGTCTAGCTGTTGCCTCTTTATGTATACCACAAAATATGGCATATGCCTTAATTGCAGGCTTGAACCCTGTCTATGGTTTATATACAACCATAGTATCTAACTTTATTTCTTCTTTTACCGGTACATCTAATTATATGATTGTAGGACCTACAAATCTAATGGCAATGGCTATCGCCAGTAACCTCAGTTATGTTCAGGATGGCAGGTACTTAGAAACTGTCATCATGCTCACATTTTTAGTGGGTGTGTTTCAATTTTTAGCGGGTGTTTTAAAGCTGGGTAAACTGGTAAGATATGTTTCTCATCCAGTGATCGCTGGTTTGACGACAGGTGCTGCTATTATAATAGGAACGGGTCAGATAAACAATTTTTTAGGCATTAGTATGGATAGGACTTATAATGTCTATATGGAATTATATAACTTGATTATAAACTTATCTTCTATTAATTTTATATCACTTATCATGGGAATAACTACTATTTTAATAATAATCCTTGCAGAAAAAAGTGTTTATAAAGTGCCTTCGTATTTATTAGGGATTCTTGGGGTAACAATAATTGTGATGCTAGCAGGATTAAATAATATTATTGATACTGTCGGCTATATTAGTTTAAGTGAATTTAAAATTAGCATACCTCCTTTAGAGCTGAATTTAATCCTCAATTTATCTACTAAATCATTAGCAGTAGCAATTGTGGGCTTAATACAAACTTTAGCAGTTGTTAAATCTATTTCCCATAGAAGCAAAGAAGAGCTGGACATTAATAAAGAGTTTATCAACCAGGGAATTATGAATTTTGGTCTTTCTTTTTTTAATGGATTTGCCAGCTCAGCCTCTTTCACTAATACCTTTGCTAACTATCAAAGAGGGGCTAAAACGAGGATCTCTGAATTGTTATCAGCTATAGCTATTTTATTTTTTATCTTATTTTTTAACTTTTTTATCAAGTATATTCCGATCTCTTCTCTAGCGGCACTTGTTCTATTAGTGGCCTATAATATGGTTGATATATCTGAGGTAAAAGAATTAATCAGAGCAACAAAAGCAGACACGTTGGTCTTTATTATAACCTTCATTGCAACTATTAGTTCACCAAGGATAGAATATGCGGTTTATCTGGGGGTTATACTTTCATTAATATCTGTGCTGAAGGATAGTTCTGAACCAAAAGTCGATCATCTTATATATGACGAAGAAGCTCATTCCAAGCTTAAAAAAACAGCCCCTGAAGAAATAGCAGATGATGAATATCTCATCTTAGATTTGGTTGGTGATTTCACTTTTAGCTCTGCTGAAAATTTCAAAGAAAAACTAGAAAATGTTTCTGAAGCAGGTTGTGGATATGTCCTGCGGCTGAGAAATATAGATAATATTGACATTACAACCATCAATGAGTTGAAAAAATTTATTAAAGAAGTCCAGAATAAAGAAAGAGAGGTCTTGATCTCTGGGATAAATCAAAAAAAATATAAGATACTAAAGAATTTGAGTTTAATAGATCTGGTGGGGGAAGAAAATGTATTTTATGAGAATGCGATGATATTGTCTTCAACTGTAGATGCTGTAGAGAAGGCAGATAAAAATATTAATGATCAAAAGAACAATCAAAACAATGATCATAGTTAAATTTACAAAAATAGTAATTTTATGATATTATAAGTAATAAGGTATTAACATATTTAAGAAAATATTTATTGAGGAGGGATGGTTCATGTCTGTGTATGATATAGCTAATAGATTATCAAAAAGTGTCAAGGAATCCGAAGAATATAAAAACTATCTGGAAATAAAAAAGAAGATAATAGCTAATGAAAAAACCAAAGAGATGTTATTAGATTTTCAAGAAGAGCAGATAAAACTGCAGGCTAAACAGATGTCTGGAGAAGAATTGACGGCAGAAGAAAAGGATAAATTAGAGAACTTAAGGGAATTAATAGAATTAAATTCAGATATAAAAAAATACTTACAGGCAGAATATAGGGTAAATATTTTACTAAATGATATTCAAAATATTATATTTGGAGATTTAGAGCTTGGTATTGAAGATGAAGATAATGCAGAAGAAAAAAATTAAAGCACCCTTTAAAGGGTGCTTATATTTTAATTAAACAGAGACTACTTCTTTAACTTCAGGAATTTTCTTTTTTAGTGTTCTTTCTATACCATTTTTTAAGGTTAAAGTTGCCATTGGGCAGCCGTGACAGGCGCCTACGAGCCTCACTTTAACTATACCATCTTCAGTTATTTCAACAAGTTCTACATCTCCACCATCAGCCTGAAGTCCAGGTCTGATTTGATCTAGAACTTTTTTGACTTCCTTTTTATCCAAAAATAACACCTCCAAATAATTATCTATTTGTATTATAACATATTATGAAAATTATACAATAATAATTATAAAATTAATCAACTTTATTTTTAGAATGGAGAGTTTCAAATGGCTAAAAAATTTGTGCATCTTCATAACCATACAGAATATAGTTTGTTAGATGGCGCGATAAGGATTGATGAACTTATCAATCAGGCTGTTAAGTATAATATGCCTGCAGTTGCTATCACAGATCATGGTGTGCTTTATGGTATGTATGATTTTTACAAAAAGGCAAATAAAAAAAAGATAAAACCTATAATCGGCTGTGAGGTGTATCTTTCTCCAACAAATAGATTTGATAAAACTATTCGAAAGAGATACCATCTTGTACTGCTTGCAGAAAACAATCTGGGTTATCATAACTTGATGAAGATTGTGTCTGCTTCCTGGCTGGAGGGTTTTTATTATAAACCGAGGGTGGATAAAGATCTACTATACAAATATAGGGATGGGATAATAGCTTTATCAGGCTGTTTACAGGGTGAAATATCTCAAAGTATACTTAATAATGAAAAAAAAGAAGGCATCAAAGATAAAATTAGGGAGTACAGACAAATATATGGTCAAGAAAATTATTTCTTAGAGCTGCAGGATCATAACTTATCACAGGAAAAAAGAGTGAATACAGCTTTAATAGAAATAGCAAATGAAGAAGATGTTCCTTTGGTTATAAGTAATGATGTGCACTATAAAGACAAAAAAGATGCCAAGGTCCATGATGTATTATTGGCTCTACAGACCGGGAAAACTGTTAATGATGAAAATAGAATGACCTTTCCGAATGATAATTTTTATTTTAAGAGTTCTCTAGAGATGTATAAATTATTTCCTGATATCAGGGATGGTTATGAAAATACATTAAAGATAAGTGAAAGAATCGATGTAAGTTTGGGAGCAGATAATTTTTATCTGCCCGATTATCCTGATGTCAAGCAGGAAAGTACAGCTTCTTATTTAAAAGAATTATGTTTAGATGGATTAAAAGAAAAGGGTTTAGAGAACAATTCTCAGGCAGTTGAAAGGATGAATTATGAGTTAAATATTATTGAAGATATGGGATACACAACTTATTTCTTGATAGTCTGGGATTTTATAAAGTTTGCCAAAGATCATAATATTAGGGTAGGACCCGGACGGGGTTCTGCGGCCGGCAGCCTTGTTTCTTATCTTTTAGATATTACCAGGATAAATCCCTTAAAATATGGCTTGATTTTTGAAAGATTTTTAAATCCAGAACGGGTAACTATGCCGGATATCGATATAGATTTTGATGAGAGAAGAGATGAGATTATTGAATATGTGAAAGAAAGGTATGGCAAAGAAAGAGTGGCTCAAATTGGTACTTTTGGTACAATGGCGGCCAGAGCTGCTATAAGAGATGTGGGAAGGGCGCTTGATATTCCTTATGCTAAGGTCGATAAAATTGCCAAAATGATTCCTGTACAGCCCGGTATAGATTTATCTACGGCATTAAAGAAAAGTGAAAAGCTTATAGATAGTTATAAAAAAGATGAAGAAGTAAAAAAACTTATTGATTATTCACGAGAAATAGAGGGTTTACCCCGACATATTTCAACACATGCAGCAGGGGTAATAATCGGACCCGAAAATTTACAAAACATAATACCTCTTCAGCTGCAGGATGGTAATATAATTACCCAATTACCGATGGATGATCTGGAAGATATGGGCTTATTAAAGATGGATTTTTTAGGTTTGAGAAATTTAACGATAATTAATAAATCTTTAAATCTAATTAAAAAGAACAAGGATGTTTCACTTGATATAGAAGACATACCCAGAGATGATCCAAATGTTTATAAAATGTTACATAAAGGACAGACTCTTGGGGTATTTCAGATGGAATCACGCCTTTTTCAGGATTTAAACAAGAAGTTAAAGCCGAAGCGATTTGAAGATATTATTGCATTACTTGCCCTGGGCAGACCTGGTCCACTGGGTAGTAATATAGTGGATGATTATATTAAATGCCGACACGGTGAAAAGAAAGCTGAATATATTCATCCCAAATTAGAACCCATTTTAAAAGAGACCTATGGTATGATCTTATATCAGGAACAGGTTATGGAGATAGCCAGTAAATTAGCTGGATATTCCATGGGTGAAGCTGATCTATTAAGAAGAGGAATGGGCAAAAAGAAAGTCAAGATGATCCAAGATGAACGAGAAAGATTTATTAAAGGCGCATTTAACGAAGGTATAAAAGAAGAAATAGCTTCTGAAATATTTGATCAGATGGAGTATTTTGCAGGTTATGGTTTTAATAAGTCCCACAGTGCTGCTTATGCTCTGTTAGCTTATCAAACTGCCTATTTAAAGGCTAAGTACCCATCTGAGTTTATGGCTGCACTTTTATCAAGTGTTATGAGTAATTTAGATAAGGTATCGCTTTATATCAATGAAGCAAAAGATATGAGATTAGATGTACTGTCCCCCGATATCAATGAAAGCTTTTATGATTTCGTACCGAACAATAAAGGAAATATCAGATTTGGCTTAAAGGCTATTAAAAATGTTGGTACAAATGCTATAAAAACCATTGTAAATTCAAGAGAACAGGAAGCATATAAATCATTTGAGGATTTCTTGAATAAAGTAAATATCAAAAAAATCAACATTACAACAATTGAGGCTTTGATTAAATCCGGTTGTTTTGATAATTTGGGGATTAAGAGATCTCAACTTTTGGCTAAATATGAAGAAATATATGAAAAGATTTTAAATAGTAAAAAGATAGTTAATAAAAATCAGACCTCATTTTTTGATATGTTTGAAAATGAAGAAGAGTTCTTTGAAAGCAGTATTAAATATCCAGATTTGAATGAGATTGGACTTGATATAAAGTTGGAACAGGAAAAAGAATTTTTAGGCATCTATGTTTCCGGCCATCCCTTAGATGATTACAAAAAGAAGATAAAAAAGCTGACTAATGCCAGCTGTAATATAAGGAATGAAGATAGTTATAATATCTGTCTGGCCGGTAGAATAATAGAAGTTCATCAGCATTATACCAAAAATAATAATTTGATGGCTTTTATAACTTTAGAAGATTGGGATAGTTCAATTGATGTGGTAGTATTCCCCGGGGTTTTTGAAAATTACAAAACAAATTTAAGAGATGGTAATGTTATTTTGGTTGCTGGTAAAAAGTCAGATAATGAAAGTATAATTGCCGATAAAATAATAAATTTGAAGGATAAGATAATAGAAATTAACTTAGGTGGTCTTAAAAGAAAACAGATCAAAGATTTAAAAGAATTTATTAATGATAATAAAGGTCAGACCCCTTTAGTATTTTCTAATGAAAATAAAAAAGTAATTACAGATCATCTTTATTGGCTGAAATTAAACAAAAATATAGTAGAAAGATTAAATCTTATTATACCCGATAATTTATATGAAATTTACTAATATGGAGGATATTTTAGATGGAAGTTATGATTGAATTTATTAAACATTATTTTTCTAAAGAATTAACAGTATTCTTAACTGCGATGTTGCCTTTTGTAGAGTTGAGAGGATCAGTACCTTTAGGGATATCTTTAGGCCTCAATCCATATAATGTTTTATTTTTAAGTATTATAGGAAATATAATCCCGATTTTTCCCTTATTATTGATATTAAATCCCGTTAGAGAGTATCTAATAAAACATTTTAAAATTATGGAGAAATTTTTTGATTGGCTTTATAAAAGGACATTAAAAAAGAGCGATAAAGTAGAAAAATATGGTGCTATAGGTTTGATTTTATTTACCGCAATCCCGTTTCCAACCACAGGTGCTTGGACGGCCAGTATTGCTGCAGTTATATTTAAAATCAAATTTAAAAACGCCCTACTTGCAATTATAGCAGGTGTTATTTTTGCTGGTATTGTAGTAACATTTACCAGCCATCTCATTTTTACTTAAAATGGTGTAAGCTCAAAGGCTTGTTGTTTTTTTCTTATAGCTCATAATCATATTTTATAAATCTAAGGAGGCAAAATTTGTGAAAAGAATTGGAGTATTAACCAGTGGTGGTGACGCCCCGGGAATGAATTCAGCCATTAGGTCTGTAGTTAGAACTGCTGTTTATAGAAATACAGAGGTTATTGGTTTTTATAATGGTTTTTCTGGATTACTGGATGGTAATTACGAGGAGATGACTAGAAGATCTGTTGGTGATATTATACACAGAGGTGGCACAGTATTAAGGACGGCTCGCTGTAGAGAATTTGAAACAGAAGAAGGTAGAGAAAAGGCATATAAAAAAATAAAGGAATTAGATATAGGAGGTATGGTAATCATCGGAGGTAATGGTTCTTTAAAAGGAGCCAAATCACTACATGATGAATTTGATGTTCCTGTTATGGGTATACCTGCCACGATTGATAATGATCTAGCTATGACAGATGCTTCAATTGGATTTGATACTGCTATGAATACTGTTTTAGATGCTTTAAACAAAGTAAGAGATACAGCAACCTCTCATGAAAGGACCTTTGTAGTAGAGATCATGGGCAGAGATTCAGGTTATTTAGCCTTATATACAGGTATGTGTGGAGGGGCAGAATCCATATTAATCCCTGAGATAGAATTCAGGTTAGATGATGTGGTCAATAATTGCAAAGCTGGCTTTGAAAGGGGTAAACTGCATAATATAATTGTTGTGGCTGAAGGAGCCGGTAAAAACTTAAAAAATGGAGGCGAATGCGAACAAAATATTGGAACAATAATCGGTAATCATATTAGATCTGAACTTTCCGTAGAAACCAGGGTAACAATCCTGGGTCATTTGCAAAGAGGCGGTTCCCCTACTGCAGTTGATCGAATTATTTCTACAAAGATGGGAGCAGAAGCTGTTGATCTTTTATTAGATGGTAAACAAAAAAAGATGATCAGTTATATAGGAAATAGTATTGTCGGCGTTGACCTGGATGAAGCACTTAAAAAAGAGAAAAATATAGATATGGATATATATAATTTAGCACGCATATTATCACTGTAGAGTGGGGGTTGAAAAATGATAAAAACCAAGATTGTATGTACATTAGGACCAGCCACTAATGATAAAGATATAATAAGAAAGTTAGCAGAAATGGGTATGGATGTTGCGAGAATGAATTTTTCTCACGGAGATCATCAGGAACATGGCAGAAGAATTGAATTGATAAAAGAAGTTGAAAAAGAAGTTGATAAGCCCATAGGAATTATACTTGATACCCAGGGACCAGAAATAAGAACAGGTAAAATGGAAAACGATAAAATTACCCTGAAAAATAATGCTGAAGTTATCATAACACCTGATGAAGTAATTGGTAATGAAAAAAGATTTCAAATCAAGTATGATAATATCGTTGAGGACATTAATTTGGAATCAAGGATTCTTTTAGATGATGGATTGATTGAGCTTGGCGTAAAAGAAATCAAGGCTCAAAAGGTAGTTTGTACGGTAATTAATGGAGGTGAGTTGGGTTCACACAAAGGTGTCAATATTCCAAGTATTAAAACAACCTTACCTGCAATCACTGAAAAAGATAAAGAGGATATAATATTTGGAATTCAACATAATATCCACTTTATTGCGGCATCTTTTATTCGTAAAGCTGACGACGTATTAGAGATAAGGAAGGTGCTTGAAGAGGAGTGGGCTCAGCAGATAAAAATAATTTCAAAAATAGAGAGTGAAGAGGCTGTGGGAAATATCGATGAAATTATAGAAGTTTCGGATGGGATAATGATTGCGAGAGGAGATCTTGGTGTAGAAATTGCGCCAGAAAAGGTACCGATTATACAAAAGACCATTATAAAAAAGTGTAATGAAGTAGCCAAACCAGTAATTACAGCTACCCAACTTCTTGACTCAATGATTAGAAATCCTCGTCCAACCAGGGCTGAAGCCTCTGATGTAGCAAATGCTATTTTTGATGGTACAGATGCTACCATGTTGTCCGGTGAGACTGCTATAGGTAATTTTCCAGTTCAGTCTGTAAAGGTAATGGCAGATATTGCCCGGGAAATTGAACTTTCAGAAGCTTATAAAGGGCAATTAAGCAGTCGCAAAGCGATAAAGGCAGATACTGTTACAGAGGCAATCAGTATAGGATCCTGTGAAATTGCTTCTGGATTATCTGCTGATGCTATCATTACTGCTACAGGCTCAGGTTCAACTGCACGTATGGTTTCTAAATGTCGTTCACTAACCCGAATAATAGCAGTAACCCCTAATGATATGGTTTATCATCAGCTTGTATTAAGTTGGGGTGTATATCCCACGATGTCTTCAGACAGTGAATCTACAGATGAGATGATGGATAATTCTATTAAGGTTGCTTTGGATAACGGTCTTGTAAGTGAAGGGAATTTGGTAATACTAACAGCTGGTGTACCGGTAGGAACACCTGGTACTACTAATTTAATAAAAGTTGATATAGTTGGTGATCCGATTGTTGAAGGCAAGGGAATTGGAAGGAAGATCATCCACGGTCCGGTAAAAATCATAAGTAGTGCCAATCAAGCCCTAAAAAATATTCAAGAAGGAGATATACTTGTGACCCGTTCTACTAATAATCAATATAATGAGGCGATTAAAAAAGCTGCCGGTATTATTGCAGTTGAAGGTGGTGTGACATCCCATTCAGCCATTATTGGTATTAAATACAATAAACCGGTTGTTGTTAATGCGGTGGAGGCTTTGAATATCTTAAAAGATGGACAGACAGTTACTATCGACAGTGTTAGAGGCCAGATATATAAGGGCAAAGTCAATTTAAAATAAAAAAATATGATACTATATATCATAATAATATAACCTTAATAATTATACCCCGTAATCTAAATACGGGGTTGAGTTTTGGAGGTGAAAATTATAAGATGAAAATTAAAAAATTAATAAAAAGTTATTCTTTAATCACTGTTGGTGGTATAATCACTGCACTTTCTTTAGTATTATTAACTGTTCCCAACAAAATTGCAGCTGGCGGAATAAGTGGTGTAGCGACAATATTATACCATATGTATGGTTTTCAGGTAGGTATAGTCATTTTATTGATCAATATCCCTTTATTCATATTAGCTGTTTACTTTTTGGGTGGTAGTATAGGAACTAAGACACTTTGGGGAATCATAGTTTTATCTTTATCAGTTGACTTATTAACACCGATATTAGAACCTCTTACTTATGAAGTCATCTTAGCCAGCATTTATGGAGGTGTACTGGGGGGGCTGGGAATGGGTATTGTTTTTAGAGGAGGCGGCACAACTGGTGGTACTGACTTAATAGCAACCTTGATAAGTTATTTTTTCCCGCAATTTAGTATTGGGCAGGGTCTTTTTTTAATTGATGGAATAGTTATTTTTATGGCAGGAATATTTTTTGATATTGAACTAGCCTTATATGCTGCGATAACTATATTTATAAGCACAAAAATAATTGATATAATACAGCAAGGTTTTAATGTTTCTAAATCCGTATTTATTATATCTGATCAGTCTAATGATATAAAAGCACATATTTTATCTCAAATGCATCGTGGAGTAACTGCTTTTAAAGGTTATGGTGGTTATAGTGGTAAAAAGAAGGATATCCTTTTGGTTTCCATAAATAGAGCAGAAATTACCAAACTAAAAAATTTAATAAGAGAAATAGATGAAGATGCCTTTGTTATCATGAATGAAGCCCATGAAGTACTAGGTGAAGGATTTAAAAGGATTAGCTATAAGGCTATTAATGAATAATTTATTGTATAAAAATAGTAAAAATGTTATACTTATAAAAAGCGGGCATAACTCAACGGTAGAGTGTAACCTTCCCAAGGTTAAAGCTGCGGGTTCAATTCCCGTTGCCCGCTCCAATGCAAAATAAGTTGTTTACATTTATTAGATATTATTATATAATAATATACTAGGATAATATATTTTTTGTTCCTAAGTATGGAGGGATATCATGTCAAATGTCTATGATTATGTTGTAGTAAAAATAAAAATCAACAAGTTAAAGAAAATGTTATCAAAGATAAATCATAAACGAGAAAAAGAATTTTTAAAAAAGCACATGCCCAGATACCTTCATTTTTATAATTATTTTTTAAAAAAAATATTTCCTTTTTTAGAAAACTTCAAAAATAATATTGCCTGGAAGGTAATACATAATGGAATGAGCTTTTATGTATCAAAGGATAGGCCGCAAGATGGCATGTTCATGTCTGTTGCTTTTCAGGCCAATAATAAGCTGAAGTTTGCCTTTTATTATGAAGAGAGTGAAGAGGAAACAGATTTAGAACGTAAATCTTGTGAAGGTAGGAATGATGATCATATTTGGTACTATGTTGAGGATTTAGAATTTGATAAAGAACTTGCAAAATTAATAATAAAAAGTTATAAAGAAAAAGTAAAATATCTCAATACAAAAGATCAGACAGAATAGAGTTTTTAAACCTCCTTTTTTAGGGGGTCTTTTATTTGATATCTATAATTTCTATATCAGGTTTGATTTTATAAATATTATCTTTTCTCTCAATAATTATAGTGGCTCTATTTTTTAATTCTTCATCCTTTTTTATAGCTCGAATTAATTCTTTGTTAGGATTAAATGCAAATGGGTTACCTGTCATTTTCAACATGCTGAAGTCTCCCTGAGTATCGCCATATGAAAAGCTTTCTTCTAAATTTATATTGTATTTGCGTACAAATTTATCTAAAATTTTTTCTTTATTATTTGATTTCCACATCTTGATTACCTTACCGGTAAAAAGGCCATTATCGTCTAATATATATTTGCTTCCTTGAAAATCGGTTACCCTATATTTTTCTGCCATTTTTTTTACTAAAAATTCTGGACTACCTGAAATAAAAAATACCTTATGATTTTTTTTAAGATGGCAGTTTATTATATATCTGGTATAACGATATACAATATCACCACTTAATTTAATAACCTGATCATTGACAAAATCTAAATCAGTTATTTTGAGTCCCTTCAACTCATTAATATATATTTCGGCTAATTCTTCTAAATAATTTTCATATGAACCACTTCTTGTTTTCCACTCATCATAAGTCCTTTTAACTTTATCATGCCAGACAACGGGATCAATTATTTCATATTTAATCAATTTTTTAAAATGCTGTATCATCAGTGAATTTCTGTATAGTGTTCCATCTATATCTAGAAATGCTCCAATGTTCATAAAGTTTCCTCCTTTATCCTTTTAAAACAGCCAGTGGTTTTAATCTAACTACTGGGTAAGCCAGTTCTGTTTCTATCATTGATTCTACTACGTCATCAATATTTTTATATACAAGAGGAGATTCATCCAATAAACTATCATTAGAAGAAGAGAGAACTTTTACTGATTTTAATGCCTGTTTATGTTGATGATTGGTAATATTTCTTTTGGCCTCTCTTCTACCCATTACCCGACCTGCACCGTGAGCAATAGAGGTCAATGACTTTTTGGTTGATTGAGAATTAGCAGATTTAAGTACATAACTTGCTGTGCCCATTGATCCGGGTAGAAGTGCATATGCATTATAATCTAATCTTGTTGCTCCTTTTCTATGAATTAGATATTTATCCTTCTTTCTATCGATCTTATGTTCTTCAAATCTTGCAATATTGTGTGTTAAATCATAAAATAATTTTAAGGCATGATCAGGATAAAGAGATTTGAAGATTTTTCTTACTTCTTGAGTTAAAACCTGTCTATTTGAATAAGCAAAGTTGGCAGCACAGGCCATTGCAGAGAAATAATCCTGTGCATTTTTTGTATTAAGTGGTAAATGAGCTAAATTTTTAACGGGAAAATCGAATGATGACTTTTTACTCATTGTAACTGCTTTGTCTATATAATCTTTAGCGATTTGGTGTCCAAAGCCTCTCGAACCGGTATGGATCATTATTGTGACTTGGCCCTCTTTAAAATCAGTATTACTGTCAAAGACTTGATCAACATACTGAAGTTCAACAAAATGGTTGCCTGAACCCAGGCTGCCAACCTGTGTAATACCTCTTTTTATAGCTTTATTAGATATGCAATCAAAGTTTGCCTTTGGAAATACTCCACCATCTTCAATATTTTGAACATCATCTTTATTGCTATAACCAAATTCATTAATTAAATAAGGGACACCCTGTTCAACTATATTTTTAAATTGACTTTTAGTCAAATCTAGATTTGAGTTTACTCCAAGGCCGGCAGGTATATTATTTTTAAATTTTTGTAATATGGTTTTTATCTGATTGAAAATATTATCTTTCTGTAAATCGGAAGTTAATAGTCTAACACCACAGTTAATATCAAAACCGACAGCTCCGGGAGATACAATACCTTCTTTCATATTAACTGCCAGGATACCACCGATTGGTAGTCCATAACCAATATGAATATCGGGCATCCCAATTACCTTTACAGCACCTGGTAATTTACTTGCATTAAATAACTGTTGCATTGAGTCATCTTCGATTTTCTCATATATCTGCTGATTGGCAAAAAGTAATACATCACAATTTCTTTCTTTTTCTTTGTTAAACTTATAGTAAAACATATTTATCACCATTTTTATTGTATCAGATTTTTAATTAATTGTTAATGGAGGAATATAAATGGGTTTTTTAAATATATTATGGAAGAAAGTTTCTTATGACCGCCATCTTAAATATAGTGAAGAACAAATTAGTAAAATTCAGCGGCGAAAATTGATTGAACTTATCAAATTCAGCTATCAAAATAGCCAGTATTACAGGGAGTTACTCCAAGATGCAGATATATATTTTGAAAACATAAAAGATTTAAAACTCGAAGATCTTCCTCAAACAAATAAAAAGATGGTAATGGATAATTTCAATAAAGTAGTGACCGATAATGAAATTGATAAAACTTCCATTATAGAATTTATAGAAAAAAATCCTGAACCTAATTCTTTATATAAGGATAAATATTATATTATTCATACATCTGGTACTACAGGTCAAATCGGTTATTATATTTATAGTAAAGATAATTGGGAACTCCTTAAGGCGGTGGGGGCCAGTCGCCTATTTGATCACTTCGGTCTGAAGAGAAAAAAATATTGTTATGTCGGTGCAGTTGATGGTCATTATGCGGGAGTAAGTTTCTTTTTGAGTCCAATCAATAAATTTGAACAATATTTTTATAAAGATTTTTTGTTAGTTGATGTAAATTATCCACTCAAAAATTACGTTGATAAATTGAACGAGTTACAACCTGATGTTATAAGCGGGTATCCTTCTGTCATCAAAATGTTATTAAACTATCAACAAAAGGGTGATTTAGATATTAAACCACAAACAATTCTATGTGGAGGTGAACCCCTGACAGCCCAAACAACTGATATTATAGAGGAATATTGGGAGCAAATTCCTTATAATTTTTATGGGACTTCCGAGTCTTTATTGATGGGGATTGGTTGTGGTCAGGAGGGTATGTATTTATTTGATGATTTAAATATAATTGAGATCAAGGAAGATAATATCTTGCTTACTAACCTCTATAATTATACTGAACCACTTATAAGATATAAGCTTAATGATCTAACTGTAAAAATAGATAAGGAAAATAAAAAATGGCCCTTTACTTATGTGCAACCAGTTTCCGGAAGAGAAGAGGATTTACTCTGGTTAAGAAATAAAAATGGAAAACTTGACTTTATCCATCCAATTGTGTTTGTTGAACTGCATATTAAGGGTCTAAAACAATTTCAGGTTATAAGAACAAATCATAAAAATATCAGGTTTAAGGCTGTTAAGCAAGAAAACGTAGAGGCTTCTGTTTTAAAAGTGAGAATAGAAAAAAGAATAGATGAATTATTGAATAAAAAAAAGATGAGTAATGTAGATTTAATTATTGATATAGTCAAAAAAATAAAGAAAGATTCTAATAGTGCAAAGTTCAAATTGATCAAAACCTAGAGCAAAAAAGCAAAACATTCCATTAATAAAATGAACGATCTAGTAGTGAACATCTCCCACTAAATCAAATAAAAGATTTAGAAGGAGCTTCTTTTACTATACTTTTAGCAACCTAAGTGCTGCTGCATACTAGATAGCTTTAAGCGAAGTTTTGTATTTAAGTTTTACACCTTTTAATAGCAGTCCACACTTATTTGCTTAGGTGCATTCACGACACCATCATCCATCACTGCCTGTATCAATTTTGGAATACATTTTAATTTTAAATATTTTCTTCTAGATTTTAAATTTTTACCGTCAATAATATAAGTATCTTCATTTTCTAAAAAGGTTACTGTTACAAGATTGTCTAATCCTAAATCAATATACATTATGTTTGTGTATTCTTGTTTCTCTTTTTCATCTTTAGTGGAAACAACATTTAAGTAATAGGCATTACTGTAATAATTTTTTTAATGATCACTTGAATAATGTTTTTAATACTGCCTATCAGTTTTAACTTTATATTTTTAGCGAGTGATAGAATTAATAGATTGCCCTCAGGATTATTCTTTTTCGTATAGGTTTGAGCAATACCAGGCTTTGTAAAAAAGATGTCTTCTCTTAGCCTATTATCTACATTTTTAAACCCAGGTTTATTATGTACATTTACTAAGATTCTTTTAAAATTATTTAATTGCTTTAAAGTAACTTTTCCAATCTTTATCTAATTTTTTTAATAATTGTTGTCTGTTATGAGCATGTAAATAGTCACTACGTAAATTTGATTTGCAAATTTATCATTCTTAAAATACGAAATGTATTCATTTTATCTCATTGGGAAGTTAGAAATATTATATAATTTTGTTAGATGCCAAATCAGTTCATCAAATACTTTCTTTTCTCTGACTTAAATCTACATAAGTCTTTTATCTCTTTCAACTAATATAATCACACAAAACGTCTGTTAGGTAGTGAAGGAAAAACTAAAAAATTTCTAATAATTTAACAAAAAAACTTAATTCTTCTCCACCTAAATCACAGATTCAGATGGAGTTTTTTTTGAGGAAGACTTGATAAAATTAACTACTTTTGATGAACTAATTTTCAT
>JAGYMU010000026.1 GCA_018399995.1 Halanaerobiales bacterium
TAAATTAAAAATAGTATTGACTTAAAAATGATATTCTGTTATGATTATTGCATAAAATGGTTTGGATAAATAAAAGATTAAATACCTCATATAATTCCGGTAATAAGGTCCGGGAGTATCTTACCAGGTAGCCGATAACTAGCTGACTATGAGGGAAGTGTACCTAGGTGGCCGCATTTTTTATAAATGGCTGGTTCGAGCGGTACAGATATTATATACACCGAAGGGATAAAAGCCCAGGCGGGTAGGTTCTACTCTTAGTTGTTCATTGTAGTTACTACCTGCCTGGCTTTTTTTATTTGTATAAAGATTATTAAAATTGGGAGGGAATGAATTTGTGAAAAATGTTTTGATTGTTGGCAGTGGTGGCAGAGAACATACCCTGGCCTGGAAATTAAATCAGAGCAGTCGAGTAGGGCAAATTTATGTAATACCAGGTAATGCAGGTACAGCTGAAATAGCCGAAAATATAGATATTGATATTTTAGACTTTGCAAAAATGGCTGATTTTGCAGAAAATAATAATATTTACATGACCTTTATAGGGCCTGAAAAACCCCTTGTTTATGGTATTGTAGATTATTTTAAAAAGAGAAGACTTAATGTTTTTGGTCCAAATCAAGAAGCGGCAAAATTGGAAGGTAGTAAGGTTTACGCCAAGCATATTATGGAGGAATGCGGTATACCTACTGCCCGGTTTTCGGTTTTTACAGAGGTTAAGAACGCCAATAAATATGTGGAAAACTGTAATTTTCCCACCGTAATAAAAGCGGAAGGCTTAGCAGCTGGGAAAGGTGTAATAATAGTTAATAATAAAAAGGAAGCTAAGGCAGCTATAAAAAAAATTATGGAGAATAGATACTTTGGAGAAGCTGGTAGAAGAGTAGTTATTGAAGAGTATCTAAACGGTGAGGAAGCGACCATAATGGTTTTTGCTGATGGACAGACCTATTATCCAATGGTTTCTGCCCAGGATCACAAACAGGTAGGAGAAGGAGATACGGGTCCAAATACGGGTGGTATGGGTGCTTATGCACCTACCCCTCTTGTAACTGATGAGATTAAAAATAAGGTAGATAAAAATATCCTCAATCCTTTATTTGACTATCTCAAAAAAAACAATCTTGATTTCAAAGGAGTACTGTTTTTAGGTTTAATGATTAAAAACGGCGAGCCAAAGGTATTGGAATTTAATGTTCGCTTTGGTGATCCAGAGGCTCAAGTAGTTTTGCCTCTTTTAGAAAATGACCTGTTACAAGTAGCTGAAAAGATTAACCAAAACAAACTTAAAGAAGTCACTCTACGATGGAAAAGCAGTAAAGCTATGGCCGTTATTTTAGCATCAGGCGGTTATCCAATTGAATATGAAAAGGGTAAGACTATCAAGGGATTAGATGAATTTAACAATTCAGATAATCTTTTTGTCATTCAGGCCGGTACGAAGGTTAAAGGAGATAGTATAATTACAGATGGAGGCCGGGTTTTAGCCTTAGTTGCTTTGGGTGATTCGTATCAGAGTATCTATGACAGATGTTATGATAATATTGGTAAAATATATTTTGCTGATGCTTACTATAGAAAAGATATAGGGCACAGACTAAAAGGAGTGAATTTATTAAAAAATGAGTAAAAAAATTGGGATAATAATGGGTAGTGATTCAGACCTTCCGGTCATGAAAAAATCCTGTCAGATTTTAGATGAACTAGATGTTGAATATGAATTAACGGTAATCTCTGCACATAGGACGCCCCAGAGAGCTCAAGAATATGCCTTAAATGCGAAAGCAAATAATATTGCAGTAATTATTGCTGGAGCGGGAAAGGCAGCTCATCTGCCTGGAGTAATAGCTGCAAGCACGCTTGTGCCTGTAATAGGTGTTCCAATCAGAACATCTACTTTAGGAGGGGCTGATTCTCTTTATTCGATGGTTCAGATGCCGGGTGGTATACCGGTGGCAACTGTAGCCTTAAACGGGGCTAAAAATGCTGCCCTGCTGGCTTTACAAATGATTGCATTAAGTGATCAAGAAATTTTAAGAAAGCTAAAAAGATATAGAGATGAAATGAGACAAGATGTAAATCAAACTGCTCAAAAATTGGAAGATATCGGTTACAAAAAATACTTAAAAGAATATTTTTAACTTAGGGAGGCCAACAAATGGAAAATAGAGATATTTTTGAAAATATTAATCCCTTTGATCACAGGTATTCTTATAATAAAGAGATTTTTGCTGAGTTAAAAGAATATCTTTCAGAAAAGGCTAATATTAAATATCAGCTAGAAGTTGAACTTGCTTTAATCAAAGGTCTAAAAATATTAGGTATATGCTCAGAAGAAATTTATAATGAAGTTAGGGAAGCTATTTCGACCATAACCGCTGAAGAGGCTTATATAGAAGAACAGAAAACAAAGCACAATATTAGAGCCCTGGTTAATTTAATTCAAAAGCGGGTCAGTAAAAATGCAAAACCCTACATACACCTAACCGCAACTTCCTACGATATTGTTGATACCGCAAATGCCCTGCGGTATAAGGATGTAACAAAAGATGTTATTTTAGTTAAATTAAAAGAAGTAATCAAACTGCTATCTAAACTTGCCGAACAGGAAAAAGATACTATTCAGATTGGTCGAACCCATGGACAGCATGCTGTTCCAATTACTTTTGGTTATGTCTTAGCTGGTTATGTGGAGAGGCTTGGCTTAAGGTATAAGGAGATTGAAAAAAAGTCTGAACTTCTCAAGGGTAAGTTTTCGGGTGCCTGTGGTACATATAATGCTTCCAGTTTATTTTTTGATGATCCTGTTGAATTTGAAAATATTATCATGGATGAACTGGGATTAAAGGCAGGGGATTTTTCATCACAAATTGTAATTGCCGAATATATGACAGATTATATTCACTCCCTTATCTCAACATTTGGTGTCCTTGCTAACTTTAGTGATGATATGAGAAATTTACAGAGAACAGAGATAAATGAGGTGGGAGAATATTTTAGCAAAGATCAAATTGGTTCCTCGACGATGCCGCATAAGAGAAATCCTATAAATTATGAAAACATAAAAAGCACGTGGAAGCGGACTATGCCTCAGATGAATACAATTTATATGGATCAGATATCAGAACATCAAAGGGATTTAAGCAACTCTGCCTCCAGTCGGTTTATACCAGATATTATTACTGGTTTTACTATTTCACTACAAAGACTCATTAAAGTTTTAAAAAAATTTGGTATAGACAGACAAAAAATGGAAGAAAACTTTGCTCTGCACAGCCAGATGATAATTGCAGAACCTCTTTACATTATTTTAGCTTCACAGGGACATCCAGATGCTCATGAAGCCGTAAGGAAACTAACTTTAGAGGCAGAGAAGTCTGGAAAAACTCCCCGGGAGCTTTTTTATTTAAAGGATGAATTTAGTCTATATAGGAAGAAAATGGATGATTATCAAAAGATGATCTTAGAAAATCCTAAAAAGTATTTAGGTGCAGCAAAAGAACGAAGTCAGGTTATTATTAATAAGTGGAACAAATATTTTTCAGAGGAGAGATAATAAAATGCAGAAAAAACAGTTATTATATGAAGGAAAGGCAAAAAAAATATTCAAGACAGATAATCCAGAGCAACTTATTATACATTACAAAGATGATGCTACTGCTTTTGATGGGCAGAAAAAAGGAAAAATAAATTCAAAAGGTAAATATAATTTGGAAATTTCAAATATCTTTTTTTCATTATTGGAAGAGAATAATATTGATACTCATTTAATAAGACAGATAAGTGAAACAGAGATTCTTGTCAAAAAAGTAGATATCATACCCCTGGAGGTTGTTTTACGAAACATAGCAGCGGGAAGCTTGGCCAAAAGATTGGGCTTAAAAGAAGGAACAAGGCTAAATAAACCCATTTTAGAATTTTATTATAAAGATGATGAACTGGGAGATCCCTTGATCAATCAATATCATATAGAAGAAAGAGGGCTTGCAACAAAAGGTCAATTAAAACTTCTTTCTGTTTTTGGTTTTAAGATTAATGAAATATTAAATAACTTTTTAGAGAAAAAGAAAATTATACTTGTTGACTTTAAACTAGAATTCGGATTAGATTCTAAAGATAATATATTGTTGGCAGATGAAATATCTCCTGATACCTGCCGCTTCTGGGATGCCAATACCAATAAGAAGTTGGATAAAGATCGTTTTAGAAGGGATTTAGGTGAAGTTGAAGAGGCCTATCAAGAAATCTTATCCAGGTTAAAAAATGATGTGATGAACTAATGGATTGGGAAGTCAAAATAGAAACAAAATTAAAGGATGGTATATTAGATCCACAAGGGAAAGCAGTTAAAACTGGGCTTAAATCTCTTGGTTATGAAAATGTGGATTCAGTTTTTGTTGGTAAATATATGGAAATTATTATTAAAGATATCCCTAAAAAAGAAGACGTATCAGAGATGGTAGAAGATATGTGTAAGAAGCTTTTAGCAAATCCAGTAATTGAGGATTACAAATATGAATTAAATAAAATGGAGGGATAAAATGAAAGCAGGAGTGGTGACCTTTCCAGGTTCAAACTGTGATCATGATGTATATAATGTTTTGAGCAAAATATTCGGTTTTGATACGGATTTAATCTGGCATCAAAAACATCATTTAAAAGATTATGACCTGCTTGTTTTACCAGGAGGGTTTTCTTATGGTGATTACCTACGTTCAGGTGCAATAGCAAGGTTTGCCAAGATTATGGATCCGGTGATAGATTTTGCTCTAGCGGATGGATTAGTTCTAGGGATCTGTAACGGATTTCAGATTTTGCTTGAATCTAATTTACTACCTGGTGCAATGAAGGTTAATGATAACTTGAAATTTGTCTGTAAGAATGTGAGATTAGAAGTTAATAATAACAAAACAACTTTTACAAACCATTACCGTGAAAATGAGATAATTGAAATGCCGGTTGCTCATGGAGAAGGTAACTACTATATTGATAAAAAGGGTCTTAACTCACTCATTGATAATAATCAGATTGTACTTAGATATGCCAGTAAAAGTGAGAATCCGAATGGATCTGTAGAAAATATTGCCGGGATAAGTAATAAAAAAGGTAATATTCTTGGTTTAATGCCCCATCCAGAAAGGTGTTCAGAAGATATAATTTCTCCCGGGAGAAGCGATGGATATAGATTGTTTTCATCTATTGCAGCCGGTCTGAAAGCAGGCGGTGAGCAGATTGGCTGAAAATAGTTGGGAAAAAGAAGGACTTACTAAAGAAGAATATGATAAAATTGTTGATCTACTTAAACGAAAACCTACTGACACAGAATTGGGTATCTTTGGAGTAATGTGGTCTGAACACTGCAGTTATAAAAATTCAAAATTAGTTTTAAAAGGCTTACCGACAGAAGGTGAGTGTGTACTACAGGGTCCGGGTGAAAATGCGGGCATAGTTGATATAGGAGACAATCAGGCCATTTCATTTAAGATAGAAAGTCATAACCACCCCTCTGCTGTAGAACCCTTTCAAGGAGCAGCTACCGGTATAGGTGGAATTATTAGAGATATTTTTACAATGGGAGCAAGGCCAATTGCAAATTTGAACTCACTTCGTTTTGGTAAATTAAATAATAAAAGGGTTCAGTATCTTTTTAAGGGTGTAGTAGCGGGAATTTCCAGCTATGGAAACAGTATAGGTATTCCAACTGTAGGGGGAGAAATATATTTTGATGATGCCTATGAAGGTAATCCACTTGTTAATGTGATGAGCGTGGGATTATTAGATCATGCTGATATAGCTACTGCTACTGCTAAAGGAGCTGGTAATCCAGTTATGGTTGTAGGGGCAGCAACCGGGCGTGACGGGATAAAGGGAGCCAGTTTTGCTTCTGATGAGTTGACTGAAGAATCGGATGAAGACCGCCCTGCAGTACAAGTAGGAGATCCGTTTTTAGAAAAATTGCTGCTTGAGGCCAGTATAGAGCTGATTAAAAGTGGTGCCTTAATTGGCATTCAAGATATGGGAGCTGCAGGTTTGACCAGTTCTTCAGCAGAGATGGCCAGCCGGGGTGGTAGTGGTATTGAGATTGATATTGCAAAAGTACCGGTTAGAGAAGAGGATATGACAAGTTATGAAATAATGCTATCTGAATCTCAGGAAAGAATGCTTGTAGTACCTAAAAAAGGTAAAGAAAATGTCGTAAAAGATATTTTTGAAAAATGGGGATTACACGCAGAAGTAGTGGGTAAGGTTACAGATGATGGTATGCTCAGAATTTTAAATGATGGAAATAAAGTAGCAGAAATTTCTGCTTCCTTATTAGCCGATGAGGCACCTGAATACACAAGAGAGATAAAAAAACCTGAGTATTTACAAACAATTAAAGAAGTTAATAGAGAAAAAATTAAAAGTGATAATTTCAGTGAGGATCTTTTAAAATTACTTTCTTTACCCACAATAGCAAGTAAGAAATGGGTTTATGAGCAGTATGATCATATGGTAATGACTAACACAGTAGTTGGACCGGGTTCAGATGCGGCTATACTTAGAATTGAGGGTAAAAATAAAGCTATAGCATTGACCACAGATAGTAATGGAAAATATTGTTATCTTAATCCTTATCGCGGGGGAGCAATAGCTGTATGTGAAGCTGCCCGAAATATAGTCTGTTCAGGTGGCCGCCCATTGGCCATTACAGATGGATTGAATTTTGGCAATCCGATGGATCCCGAGATTTACTGGCAGTTTAAAAACAGTGTTCAGGGTATTATAGAAGCCTGTCAAAAATTAAAAACCCCTGTGATCGGTGGTAATGTAAGTTTTTATAATGAGAGTCCAAAAGGTGCTATTTATCCTACACCGATTATAGGAATGGTCGGACTTTTAGATTCTATATCAGAACAGGTCACATTGGATTTTAAAAAAGAGGGTGATTTAATATATTTGGTTGGTAAAAATATAGATGAGCTAGGCGCGAGCCAATACTTAGAACTTAAAATAGACAAGGTTGATGGTACTGTACCACACCTTGACTTAGATTTAGAAAAGAGAGTACAAAAAACAGTTAGATCTGCTGTAAAAGAAGGTATTATTAAATCTGCCCATGATTGTTCTGAAGGGGGATTGGCCGTTACTCTGGCTGAAAGCTGTTTTGAAAATGGGTTGGGTATCAATGTAGATATTAACCAACCGATAAGTGATGAAGCCCTTTTATTTGGAGAGAGTCAAAGCAGAATTGTAGTCAGTATTGCACCTAGTGACCTGCATAAATTTGAAAAAATTACAGCTAGTAATTCAGTACCTTATATGGAAATCGGCACTGTTCAGGGCAGAAAATATAAGTTTAACGAATTAATTAATTTGGATGTGGGGGAGATGAAGAACAAGTGGGAAACTGCTATCGAAGAGAGCCTATAAAAGTTGATGACCAAATGGAAGAAGAGTGCGGTATATTTGGAATCTACAATCAGGATAGAAAAGAAGATTTATCCAGAATGTGTTATTTGGGGTTACATGCTTTACAGCACAGAGGCCAGGAAAGTGCCGGTATTTGTGTCAATCAAGTAGATGAACTCAAAGTACATAAAGGAATGGGCCTTGTTAGTAATGTCTTTGACAAAAAAATTCTTGATCAACTCAAGGGTAATATTGGTATTGGCCATGTTAGATATTCTACTACCGGTTCTTCCTTGATGGTTAATGCACAGCCTCTTTTAACCAGAAGTATAAAAGGTGATTTAGCTTTAGCCCATAATGGAAATTTGATCAACGGCAAGGAGCTAAAAGATAACCTGGAAGCCCATGGCTCTATATTTCATTCTACTCTTGATACTGAAGTTATCGCCCACATCGTTGCCAGATCGTTTAAAGATAATGTAATAGATGCTTTTATTGAAAGCCTACAGCAGTTAAGGGGGGCTTTTAGCCTGATAGCAATGACTCAGGATAGTTTAATTGCTGCCCGTGACCCATATGGATTTAGACCCCTGGTTTTAGGTAGAAAAGATGACAGTTTTATTGTGGCTTCGGAAACATGCGCTTTTGATATTATTGATGCAGAATTTATTCGAGAGATTGAACCAGGTGAGGTCTTGATTATTGATGACAATAAAATAATGAGCAGGAGATATAGTGATGAGAAGCCACATGCCTTCTGCATTTTTGAATTCATTTATTTTGCCCGTCCTGATACTGTAATAGCTGGGGAAAATGTTTATTTAGCACGTAAAAAAATGGGGGAAAAGCTTGCCCAAGAGATGAATATTGAAGCTGATCTGGTGGTACCTGTACCGAGTTCTGGAGTAGCCGCTGCCCAGGGATATTCACAAAATTCATCTATCCCATATGCAGATGGAATCTTAAGAAACCGTTATGTGGGCAGAACCTTTATTCAGCCTACACAAGAGATGAGGGATCTCAAGGTCAGGATGAAATTAAATCCCATCAAAAATATACTAAAGAACAAAGATATTATTTTGATTGATGATTCGATTGTGAGAGGAACAACCAGCAAACAAATTATTAATCGGCTCAGAGAGAGTGGAGTAAATAAAATACATGTGGCTATCGCTTCACCACCTGTCAAAAACCCCTGTTATTATGGTTTGGATACTTCAAGAAGAAAGGAACTAATTGCCAGCAAGAAAACTAATGAAGAAATTGCTTCATATATTGGGGCAGATAGTTTACACTACTTGAGTTTAAAAGGCTTACTATCCATACTTAATGCAGATAATAATGGTTACTGTACAGCTTGTTTTGACGGGATTTATCCGACTGACGGCAACCACGAGAGAGAGGTGGACGATAATGGGATTATCCTATAAAGAAACAGGAGTTGATGTACAAAAAGGTCAAAAAGCTGTAGAAGAAATAAAGGAGATTGTTAAATCTACATATAATCCAAATGTCATTACAGAATTAGGTGGATTTGCCGGTGTTTTCCAGCTGGATACAGATAAATACCAACAGCCGATGCTCATCGCATCTACAGATGGAGTGGGAACTAAATTAAAATTAGCTTTTTTAGCCAACAAACATCATACAGTTGGTATAGATCTGGTTGCAATGAGCGTAAATGACCTGATAACTTTAGGGGCAAAACCCCTGTTTTTTTTAGATTATCTAGCTGTTGATAAATTAGATATTGAACAATTTAAGGCTGTAGTTGAGGGAATTGCGAACGGCTGTAGGCAGGCAGGCTGTGCACTTTTAGGAGGAGAAACAGCAGAAATGCCTAATTTTTATAATACAGGAGAATATGATATGGCAGGTTTCTGTGTGGGTATTGTTGAGCGAAATAAAATAATAGATGGATCCAATATTAAAAAAGGAGATATATTGATTGGTCTTAAATCCAGTGGTATTCATAGCAATGGCTATTCTATGATTAGAAAAATATTTTTTGATAATAATGAAAAAGTCGGGCAAAAATTAATTGAGAGGTTTTTGACGCCTACCAGAATTTATGTTAATACAATTAGATCTGTCATCGAACAATTTGAGATAAAGGGTATTGCAAATATTACCGGGGGAGGGCTTATTGAGAATATACCAAGAATCTTACCAAAAAATCTTTATGCTGAAGTTGATATCACCAGTTTTGAAACCCCTCAAATATTCAAACAGATCCAAAAAAAAGGTAATGTTAAAAAAAGTGAAATGTACAAAACCTTCAACATGGGTGTAGGTATGGCATTAGTGATCAATAAAGAAGATAAAGAGGCAGTTTTAGAAAAACTTATAGAGCTAGATGAAACTGCCTTTATAATAGGGAAAATTTGTAGTGATAAACAGGGAGTAATATTGAAAGGATGATCAGATGTTTAAACTGGCAGTATTAGCCTCTGGTCGAGGCAGTAATTTACAATCGATTATAGATAAATTACATAAAGGAGAACAAGACATTTCAATTGAAGTAGTTATCAGTAATAATAAGAGCAGGGCATTAAAGAGAGCTTTAAAAAATAATATTGAATCGTATCATATTGATGATAATAGCTATAATAAAGAAAAATATGAAAGTAAAATAATAGATATAGTTGAAGAAAGACAAATCGACTTAATAGTTTTAGCCGGTTATATGAAGGTATTGTCGGCAAAGTTTATCAATCATTTTAGAGATAAGATAATAAACATCCACCCTTCTTTACTGCCCGCTTTTCCCGGTTTAGATGCGCAAAAACAGGCTGTAAAGTATGGTGTAAAAATAAGTGGATGTACGGTACATTTTGTCAATGAAAAAATTGATGCTGGCCCTATTATTATGCAGGCAGCAGTAGAAGTAAAATACAATGACGATGAAGAAAGTCTGGCAAAAAGAATCTTGCAAAAAGAACATAATATTTTGCCGGAGGTTATTGAGTTAATTGCAGATAATAAGGTATTTATTACAAAAAATAGGCAGGTAAAGATAAAGGAGGAATAATATGGGCAAGATTAAAAGAGCGCTGCTCAGTGTATATGATAAAACAGATATTATCGAACTGGCTGAAACCCTTGCTGAAAATGATATAGAAATTATATCTACAGGAGGGACTGCTCAAAAAATTCAAGAGGCCGGAATTGATGTAACTCATATTTCTGAAGTAACTAATTTTCCAGAAATGATGGAAGGTCGGGTTAAGTCTCTTAATCCCAAAATACATGGGGGCATTCTGGCCCGCCGGAATAAAAAGTCTGACATGGATGAGTTAGAGGATTTAAATATCTTACCGATAGATTTAGTAGTCTGCAATCTTTATCCCTTTGCTCAGACTATAGATCAAAAAGATATAGAAATGGATACGGTCTTAGAAAATATAGATATTGGGGGGCCAACTATGATAAGATCTGCAGCGAAAAATTATCCTGATGTTCTAATTGTAGTGGATCCCAGTGATTATCGTGTGATAAAAGAAAAAATTAATAAACAGACAGAGCCAGAATACGAATTCAAAAAGGAAATGGCCTATAAAGCCTTTAATCACACAGCTGAATATGATGCTATTATTCAAAATTATTTCTTTGATCAACTGGATGAAAAAGAAGAATTTCCTGAGATACTGATCCATCCTTATTATAAGAAAAATAAGTTGAGATATGGTGAAAACCCGCATCAAAAGGCGGCTTTTTATCAAGAAAGAAAGATAGATGAAAATGGAATTACTAATGCTGTACAGTTAGAAGGCAAAGAGCTTTCTTTTAATAATATCAATGATGCTAATGGTGCTATAGAGCTGATCAAAGAATTTTATGATAGACCTACAGTGGCAGTCATTAAACACACCAACCCCTGTGGACTCGCCTCAGCAGATAATATAGTCACAGCTTTTAAAAAAGCACATGCGGGAGATCCACTTTCAGCTTTTGGCAGTGTAGTGGCTGTAAATAGAGAAGTGGATGAGAAACTAGCGGAAGAAATAATCAGTGGTGATAAGTATATTGAGGTTATTGCGGCTCCTGATTACAGCAAAGAATCTCTTAAGTTACTACATAACAGATGGGAGTCCTTAAGAATATTAAAAACCGGAGAACTGAAGTTCAATTATCAAAACAGCGGTTATGATTTCAAGAAGGTGACAAAAGGACTCTTAGCCCAAAATAGAGATCTTAAGATGATTTTAAAAGAAAATATTAAACTGCAGAATAAGAACTTTGGTGAGAATAATCTATATAAGGATTTAATATTTGCCTGGAAGGTAGTTAAACACGTTAAGTCAAATGCAATTGTAATAGCCAAAGATGAAATGTTATTAGGAGTAGGAGCTGGTCAGATGAGCAGAGTTGATGCCGTGATCATTGCAGGCAGAAAAGCAGATGGTCGGCAAAGAGGAGCTGTGGTTGCATCTGATGCTTTTTTTCCTTTTCCTGATGCTGTCAAAAAGGCAGGTGAACTTAATATTAAAGCTATTATTCAGCCGGGTGGTTCGATCAGGGATCAGCAGGTGATAGATCAAGCAGACCAACTGGGTATAGCAATGTATTTTACTGAGATAAGACATTTTTGTCATTAAGGCAGGAGATATATTGTATCCGGAGAATATAAATAAATATAATTGATAGGTAGGGGGGATAATATAAAAACAAAAAAAGTTGCAATTATAGGAGCAGGTAACAGAGGTAAAGATGTTTATGCTAAATTAATTAAAGAAAATAAAAACTTAGAAGTAAATGCTATAGCAGAGCCACAAAAGCTAAGACGAGATAAATTTGCGCAAGAAAATAATATTCCTCCCAATCTGCAATTTAAAAGCTGGGAGGATTTATTAATTGAAGGTCGACTGGCTGATGGCATAATTGTTGCTACAGGCGATAAATTACACTTTAAACCACTGACTAAATTTTTAGAAAAAGGTTATAAAATATTGTGTGAAAAACCTATTACAGATCAATACCATGAGTTAAAACAATTAGAAAAGAAATATTATAAGTACAGTAATAAAGTGATGGTAGCACATGTGTTAAGGTATACTCCTTTTTTTAATAAAATAAAAGAGATAATAAAAAGCAAAATTATAGGGAGAGTTAGATTCATTAATTTAATTGAAAACATTGGCTATTTTCACTATGCACATAGTTATGTGCGGGGTAATTGGAGAAATAAAAAAGTGGCTGCTCCAATAATATTAGCAAAAAGCTGTCACGACCTTGATATTCTATACTGGTTATTAGATAGTCGATATAAAAGGATATATTCTGAAATATCTGAGAAGTATTTTAATCATGAGCATCAGCCTTCTCAGGTTGCTCAACGCTGTATTGATTGTGTTATTGAAGATAACTGTCCGTATTCAGCTAAAAAGGTATACCTTAATAAAGGTTATCAATGGCCGATTTCTACTATAACCGAAGAATTAAGTCAGGCTGGAATCAAAAAGGCATTAGCAAAAAGCAATTATGGTAGATGTGTTTACAGAGTTGATAATGACCAGCCAGATGTATATTCTGCACTTTTAAAATTCAATAATGAGGTCACTGCCCATTTTACCCTGACAGCTTTTAGTAAAGAGATGACAAGAAAGATAAATATTTTTGCTACACATGGTGAAATAAGTGGTGATTTAGAAGCGGGTCAAATAGTACTGAAGCCTTTTTTGGGTAAAAATAAAAAAATTGAAATCGATATTTATGGTGCCCATGCCGGGGGAGATCGAAAATTGATAAACTCATTTGCTGCATTATTATTACAGGATGATTTTAATAATCAGAGTAATTTGTTATCATCTTTAGAAAGTCATTATGCTGCTTTGGCTCTTGAAAAAGCAAGGTATGATAAAAGCCCAATTGAGCTAAATTTATTTAGGAGGCGAAACATTTGAAAAGGATCGGACTTATTGGGGCCAAGGGTTGGTGCTCACCCTCTTTATATTATAATAAAATAAACCGATATTTCAATCAGATTAGAGGTAATAAGATAAATCCCGAGACTATTATTTACACAGTTAACTATCGAGAAATAATGAAATTTCAAAAAGAAGGGGACTGGAATGCCTTAGCCAATTTTTTAATCCCGAAGGCCATCAAAATAGAAGAGGCGGGTGCTGATTTTTTAGTCATCACTTCCAATACAGTTCATAAAATTATTGATAAAATACAGGCAGATATTAATATACCGATAATCAATATAATAGATGTTGTAGGGAAAAAGGCCAAATACAGCTGGTGTAAAAAACCCGGTTTGTTGGCTAATAAATATTTAATAAAAGATGGTTTTTATCAAAAAAAGCTTGAAGAAAAATATGTAGAAAGGGTAATATTACCTGATGAAAGGGAAATTGAGGAGCTAAATTATATTATTATCGATGAACTTGCCAATAAAAGCAATACTCATTTTAGTTCGCGCCTTTATATTAATAATATAATAAATAACCTTGTTAATAGTGGGGTGGATTCCATTATACTGGCCTCGATAGAACTAACTTCTTTAATAGATATTATCGCTGATAGTGATGTGAAAATATTAAATAGTCTTGAATTACATGTACAGGAGATAGTTCATTATACCCTGAAAAAGAGTTTGTAATTGATATTTATTTAATATAAAATAATTATCAATAGATTATTGAATATATATTTTTAAAAAAATTATGTGTAAAAGAAACTTGGCAGGTGGATTAAGTGCAGTATTTTAAGGTTAGCTTATCAAATAAGAAAAAAGTTATTATGATAGCTTTGATTACCGCTATTATAATTTTTTTATCTTTGTTCATTGGGAGATTTAATATTCCCATTTTAAAGTTCATAAGTGGTTTTAATTTAAATGAGATGGAAAAATCAGTATTTTTCAATATCCGACTTCCCCGCGTATTACTTGTTATAGGAGTGGGAGCAGCCCTTTCACTGGCAGGGGCTAGCTATCAAAGTACTTTCAGAAATCCACTGGTTTCTCCTGATATACTAGGGGTTACTGCCGGTGCAAGTTTCGGAGCTGCTTTAGGGATGATAATTTCTTTGCAGTCATTCACGATGATCTATTTATTCGCTTTTGCTTTCGGAGTTTTGGCTGTTTTAATGACTTATTTTATTGCCAGCCTGGGTAAAAGTAATCAAATTATGATGATGGTTTTATCTGGTATTGTGGTGGGTTCTTTATTTAATTCTTTTATATCTATTTTAAAATATGTAGCAGATCCTTATGAAAAACTTCCGGGGATTGTTTTTTGGTTAATGGGAGGTTTTAGCAGAACTGGATGGGGAGAGTTGATATTTGCAGCCCCTTTTATAATAATTGGCATAATAGTATTATTTGTAATACGCTGGTATTTAAATGTAATGTCTATGGGTGAAGAAGAAGCTATTTCAATGGGTGTAAATGTAAAACTGATCAGGAGTGTAATGATTCTTTTCAGTACCCTTATGGTTGCTGCTTCGGTTGCAACAGTAGGGCAAGTCAGCTGGATTGGTCTGGTAGTGCCTCATATATCAAGATTTATTGTGGGGGCTGATCATAAATATATGATTCCTGCATCTGGATTATTGGGAGCAAGCACCTTACTTATAATGGATAATATTGCCAGATCTTTAACAGGAGCTGAGATACCAATAAGTATTGTAACAGCTTTATTAGGAGCCCCGTTTTTTGCTTACCTATTAATTTCACAAAAAAACAGTGGATGGAATAGATAGCTTAGAGGATTTCTTAAAAAATATACTGATATTAAAATAATTATCACAATATCTGTTATTTAAAAACGCTTTTTATCATTATATAGTTTTAAAGCACCACTTTAAAGGGAGGTTTTTCGATGCTTACTTATCATCGTTTAAAGAGTGAAAAAGAAGCTCTTTATGATTATGAACCATGGTCTATAACTGAGGATGAATTTAATATCGAAAATAACCACCATAATGAAGCGATATTTTCTCTGGGTAACGGCTATATGGGTTTACGAGGAACTTTTGAAGAAGATTATTCAGGTCCTCAAGATCAATCAACTCCCGGATTTTATATAAACGGAATTTATGAGACTGAAGACATTATCTATGGAGAATTTATGGCCAAACAACCTCGAAAATATCAAACTATGATTAACCTTATGGATTGGACAACAGTCAATTTATATATAGATAATGATAAGTTCAGTCTTTTTAAGGGTAATATATTAGATTATAAAAGGAAATTAGATATCAAAAATGGCCTGATCAAAAGAACTTTAGTCTGGCAGACAGAGAGTTTAAAAAAAGTCAAGATTAATATTGAAAGGATTATTTCTTTTAAATATAAGCATATCGGGGCTATAAAATATGAAGTAACACCTCTAAACTTTTCAGGTGAAATAGAGATTAAAAGCAGTTTGAAGGGAGATGTGAGGAATCATCACCATCTTAGAAATAATAAAGTTTTGTCTATTGAGCAAAAGGGTTCTAAGCATAATTATTATTATATGATGATGGTAACCAATAATTCTAAGATATATATTGGAAGTAGTTTCATTAATAAATTAAGTGGAGAAAATGAGGACGAATTTTCGTGTAAAGAAAATGTTGATGATAAAAATATTGATCAAATATATACGATCAGGGCAGAAGAAGATAGAACATATACCTTGAAAAAATATGTTTCTTTTTATACTTCAAGAGATATAGATAAAGATGAGATATTAAATTCTTGCTTTGAAGATTTATCCTTTATTGATAAGAAAAAGTCTGGATTTAAACATCTTAAAAAAACGCAAAAAGATTTTCTAAAGGATTACTGGTTATATTCTGATATAAAGATTGAAGGTGATCTATCTTTACAACAGGCTTTTAGATATAATGCCTTGCAGATATTGCAGTCAACGGGTAGGGAAGGAAGAACAAATATAGCAGCCAAGGGATTAACAGGTGAATTCTATGAAGGACATTATTTCTGGGATACAGAGACCTATATTATACCATTTTTTCTTTACAGCCGACCTGAGATCGCCAAACAGTTATTGAATTTTAGGTATAAAACCCTCAATTCAGCCCGAGAAAATGCAAAAAGGATGAATTTAAAGGGGGCTTTATATCCCTGGAGAACGATCAATGGAAAAGAGGCATCTGGAAACTTTTTGGGTTCTACTGTTCAGTATCATATAGATGCTGATATTGTTTTTGCCTGTTATAATTATGTAAATGCAACTGGTGATAAAGATTTCTTATACAATAAAGGTGCTGAAATAATTTTTGAAACAGCCCGCCTGTGGTTGAGCCTCGGTCACTTTGAAAAACTTAAAGATAATAGCTTTTGTATTAACGAGGTCTGTGGACCAGACGAATATAAGCCGGCTGTTAATAACAACTGTTATACCAATTATATGGCAAAGTTTAATTTAGAGTATGCTATTGAAGTCTATCAGGAGATAAAAGATAAAAATTTATCATTATTAAAAAAGATTAAAAATAAAATTGATCTTTCTGATCAGGAAATAAAAAAATGGGAAAAAGCTGCAGCGCAAATGTATTTACCATATGATAAAAAATTAAAAATAAATCCCCAGGATGATTCATTTATCTATAAAGAAGGAATTGACATTGAAGAAATTCCAATTGAAGAACTTCCTTTGGTTAAAAATTGGCATCCTCTCACTATTTGGAAATACCAGCTTATCAAACAGGCTGATGTTATCCTCTTAATGTTATTTATGGGTGATCAATTTAGTTTAGAACAGAAGAAAAGAAATTATGATTATTATGAACCCAAAACAACTCATGATTCTTCTTTATCACCTTCTATTTATAGTGTGATTGCTTCAGAGGTTGGCTATTATGAAGATGCGTATGACTATTTTTTGCAAACAGCCAGACTTGATCTTGATGACTATAATGAAAATGCCTATCAGGGTCTTCATACTGCATGTATGGGGAGTAATTGGATGGTGTTAGTGCAGGGATTTGCAGGAATGCGTATTTATGACGATAAATTAAAATTTAATCCATATTTGCCTGTTAAATGGAATGGTTATCAATTTAATATTAAATATAAGAATTCTTTATTAAAAGTTCATATCCAAAAGGATTATACAGAATACAACTTATTAGAGGGTGAAGAGATCAGTTTTATTCACAAAAATAAAGAAATTATTTTAACTAATGAGAAAAATAAAAGCAAAGTCAAATAGGAGATTTTTGTATGATTTTATTTAATAAGAATAATAAGAACATATATATAATACTTGCTGTGGGTATTTTTATAATCTCCTTTTCGGGTATTTTAATAAAGGTTATTACAGCTCCTGCTTTAATTATTGCTTTTTACAGGGTGTTTTTATCCTCAATATTTTTAAGCCCTTTATTTTTTTTGAAATTCAAAGATTCCTTAAAGCATTTTCTAAATATCAAACCAATTTTGGTTGGATTTTTGCTGGCCCTACATTTTTATGCCTGGATATCAGCTGTACAGCTTACAAATGTGGCTAATGCAGTTATATTTATTGCTATTCAACCTTTATTTACCCTTTTATTAGAATATCTCTTTGCTAAAGAAGATCTTAGAAAGGGAGTTGTCACCGGTGTTATTTTAGCTCTGCTGGGCAGCGTTATAATTAGTTTTTCTGATTTTCATATCATCTTAACCAGATTTTATGGTGATATGCTGGCAGTATTAGCTGCTTTTTTAGCCGCATGTTATCTCTTTTTGGGGAGGAGTTTTAGAAAAAAGATAAAGTATATCCCTTACATCTATATCGTATACACCTACTGTACTTTCTTTTTGTTTATATTTGTTTTAATCTCAGGACATTCTTTTACAGGCTATAGCACCATAAATTATTCTTATATCATTATTTTAGCTTTGGGGCCGACCTTAATAGGGCATTCCATTTTGAATTTGTCGATTCGTTATATACCAGCCACTATAGTTTCTTTAGCAATCTTGGGAGAACCCATTATGACTACAGTTTTAGCGATGTTTATATTAAATGAAACATTGACAACCCCAACAATCGTGGGTGGGGTTTTGATATTATTTGGTTTATATAGGGCAATAATATCTAATAAAAACCAAAAAGATAATGAATTAAAAGAAAATATACAATGAAAAATAAAAGGATTAAAGTTCTTTTAAGAATAAATATACAGCAATCAACTTATCAGTTTTAGGCTGGATTTGATGGTGAATAGGTATTTCAAAATTTATTTGTTTTATATTAAATATGATTTGTTTTTTAATCGGTTTATATCAGATGCTATTACAGGAGTGAAGTCCTCAGTTTCAGTTACTTTTGATATTCTTGAATATTACAGCTTCGAATAATATATATCATAATCGGTTTTTAAAATTAAAAAGGCTGAATTTATTTTGTTATTATAAGAGCATAGATTATTAATTTAAATAGAGGTTATTTAAATTTCATATTCAAATTTATGATTGAAGGACTTATTATTTTTAGCAGATAATAAGTAATTTTAATGTCGTTTTCCTTAAATATCTAACAAAGCACATTGAGATTAAATTATTTTCTTTTAACAATAGTGGTGAATATACTGGCTGACTTTTAAAAAAGAAAAATTAAAGGGGGTAAGTTGATATCATGAAATCTATTTTCGGCAAATCCAAAGAACTAGAAAAAAATATTGAAGAATATTTAGATATTGTAGAAGAGGCATTATTGATATTTGAGAGAGATATTAATCGATATTTGGAAGGACAGTATGACTTGTTTGAGGAGAATCTGGATGATATTTTAACGGTGGAAAATAATGCTGATGATATTTTAAGAGAAATCAAATATAAACTCTATACCTATATGCTAATTCCTGAAGCTCGTGGTGATGTTTTGAATATAATAGAAAGTCTGGATAATGAGGTTGATCTCTGTAAAAAAGTTTTAATGCAGTTCTCTATAGAAAAACCAGAGATCAAGGATTTTATAGTCGCTGATTTTAAAGAATTAACCAAACAGTCACTTAAATCGGCTGAACAACTTGTCCGAGGTATTCGAACTTATTTTGAAGAGATATCTATGGTTAATGAATATGTTAATAAAGTGCATTTTTATGAACATGAAGCTGATAAATTAGAAGAGAGAATTAAAAGAAAGGTTTTTTCTACAGATCAAATAGATGATTTCTGTAAAAAAGTTCACATCAGACATTTTTCAGAGAGGTTGGCTTATTTTTCTGATCTGGCAGAAGAAATAAGTGAAATATTATCGGTTGCATCCATAAAAAGATCCATATAGTCTAAAGTATGGGGGATTAAGTATTATGACATCTTTTTTATTTATTTCAAGTGGGTTATTTTTAGGTTGGTCTTTAGGTGCCAACGATGCCGCTAATTTATTCGGTACTGCAGTATCAACAAAAATGGTCAAATTTTCAACTGCAGCTCTAATTATTAGTATATTTGTAACAATAGGAGCTGTTTTTGGAGGTACTGGAACTACAGAGACACTGGGTGCTTTAGGTTCGGTTAATGCTTTAGCAGGTGCCTTTGTAGTTGCCCTGGCCGCTGGTGTGACTGTATATCTAATGACCTGTTATAAATTACCTGTATCTACAACCCAATCTATAGTTGGTGCGATTATAGGCTGGAATTTATTCAGCGGCAGTCCTACCCAGTTAGATGTTTTATCTAAAATATTGGGTACCTGGATTTTTTCACCTATTTTATCTGCATTATTTGCAATGGTGTTTTTTAAGATAGCCGAGTATATTGTAAAAAACTGCAGGATTCATTTATTTAAAATAGATATGTTTACCCGTATCGGTTTAATATTGGTAGGTGCTTTCGGGGCATACAGCCTTGGTGCCAATAATATCGCGAATGTAATGGGGGTTTTCACAAAAACTTCTATATTGGGTAGTTTGCAAATTGGTTTTATTACCTTATCGAACACACAGGTTCTCTTTTTATTAGGCGGGTTAGCAATATCAGTTGGTGTGTTTACATATTCTGAAAGGGTAATGAAAACCGTTGGTAGGAATATATTTAAAATATCACCGGTAGCTTCTTTGGTAGTTGTGTTATCCAGCTCCACGGTATTATTTATATTTGCTTCAGAAGGGCTTGAATCTATTTTATTAAACCTCGGTTTACCAACTATTCCTCTTGTTCCGGTATCCGGTTCTCAGGCTGTTGTGGGTGCTGTAATAGGTATTGGTTTAGCAAAAGGTGGTAGAAATGTAAATTATAAATTATTGGGCAAAATAGGCCTGGGTTGGGTTTTAACCCCCTTATTTGCTTTAATTATCTCATATATAGCCTTGTTTTTTATGCAGAATGTTTTTATGCATCAGGTATATTTGTAAGGATTTGTGCTATTTTTATTTTAATTTTTTTGTTGCATATGATTTAAATTGCGCATGGCAGATATATTTAATAAAGACAAAGAAAGCATCAAAGACAATATACCGGCGGCTAGAAATAAACTGTAAACAGGGACCCTATCTAATAGATAACCTGTAATTGCCATAGATAGCGGTATCAGAGCCTGTGACATAGTCGAGAGCAATCCAGTAATCCTGCCCCTCAAATTATCAGGTATTAATCTTTGCAACAATAAAGTTATTGGCACATTGATAATTGCATTTAAAACACCAATAATAAACAAAATTGTAATCAAAGAATAATAGATGTTCATCGTGGAAAAATTTAATAAAACCAAAGGAAATAAAGGTACCGCAACAATTCCTAAAAAGATACTTTGTGTACTTAAACTAACAAACAGTACTTTAAAGTAGTTTTTGATCTCAGGGATTTGACTTAAAATTAATGATCCCAGCACAGCACCTGCTGGGAAAATAGATTGTGCATATCCATATAGTCGGCTATTTACTTTTAAAACTTCTTTGTAAACATAAGGTACTCCCAAAGAAAAGAGGCCGGTAGAAACAAAGTTTAAAAATAGGGCAACGGTAAAAAGAGCTACTAATTCCTTTTTCTGCCATAAATAACTTAGTCCAAACTTAATTTCATTAATAATGGTTGGGCTTTTTCCCAATTTTTCTTCAATTCTTATTTTTGGGATATCAATAAATAATTCTGAAAAGGCTGAAATTAAAAAGGAAGTTCCATTTATAAAAAACACGCCAGCAATACCATAAGAAGCAATTAAAATTCCTCCTACAGCTGCTCCGATAATTTGGGTAAAATTTACGCTAAAATGATTTAAAGAATTTGCTTTTTGCAGTAGGAAGTCCTCTACAATATTTGGTATTGTTGCTGTTACAGCAGGGTTAAAAAAGGAGTTACATATAGCGATTAAAACTGTTGCGATACTGATAACAAAAAAGCCGGCATTATTAGTATATATCATATAGCCCAATACTAATACTATTAATCCTCTAAGAATATCCATAGAAACTATCAAAACTTTTCGGTTTAATTTATCAGCAATAACTCCTCCAAAAGGCCCAATAATTACTCCTGGCAGGGTTGAAAGTAATAAGATGATACCAGTGGCAGAACCGCTGTTTGTGATATCCAATACGTACCAAACTAAGGCAATATAGTGTATTCCGTTACCTACACGAGATACAAAACCACCCAAAAATAATAGTATAAAATTGTGATTATGTAAAAGGCTTGATTTTCTATTTTTCATTAAACCACCTCGG
>JAGYMU010000027.1 GCA_018399995.1 Halanaerobiales bacterium
ACGTTTTTTGGTAACCAACATATGCACCAAGAGCAATTCCACCCAATCCAGCAACAAGATATATAATAGCTGCTGTTGTGCTACTTACTACAAATCCACCCCTTACATCCATTAGTTCCTTTTGGGATAATTCTTTGATATGTTCACCTCATTTCTTTAATGGGAATAATAATAGTAGGCTGCTCCAACAGCCACTCCAATCGCTATTCCCGCTGATGCTATCCCAAAAGCACCCAAGACTAAGGCGGCAGCTGAAACAGGGCCTCCTCCTTTTATTTCCATTAATTCTTTGTCACATAAAATTTGACAATTATCAGCCATTAATTCCATTTAATTCCCCCTTAGTAAAAATATTTTTAATCCGATACTCCTTTTAGATCTTATATAAGATTTAATGGAGTACACTTTCTTATGTCATAGTAACCTGCCATTAATCTACTTTACCCACCTTTAATTTATCAAGATTTTTATACAATCCTCCTTTATATTTTTTTAAAGTGGGTAAATTCACATTGCCAATGATACCACAGGGTTTAAACAACAGTAACAACTTCCCTCTCCATAGGAATAATTGTTGTCTATCCGTAGAGCATGTAATGTTTACAATATTCTTGATGCCTAACGTCCTGAATATCATAGTTAATATCAAACAAAGTCAGCTAGATTCCCTGACTTCTCCATGTTCAATACCAACCAAAGCTTATCAACTAGGCTTTTTAGTATACAAAAAGCCTCATCATTTTTTTTTAGATGAAGTGGTTGATTTTTCCCGGGATCCACTATTTACAATACTATCATATTTTACCATTATTTGCCACTATACAAACAGGTAAAATCCCTTTGCTAAATAAATATCTTTATCGCCTTATTTAAAATATATTTTATTCTTAATCAACTTAATGTTGGAAAATAAAGTTTTATGCATAGAAAATAGAGTTTTATGCATAAAAAAAGGTTATATAAAGTGATTTATATAACCAATAAATTTCATCATTAAATTAATTTTTTACAAACAATTTATAAATATATTACTCTTGTTCATCATACGGCATTATCTTAACATCATCCTCGTTTATCCTTTCTATGTCAATATCATGTTTTTTTAGAAAATGATAAGTGGCTTGCCCGGGAGCATGCGCTTCAACAACCTCTTCTATTTCATCTTTATATTTAACTATATATTTCATAATATCGCCTCCTGATAATAATATTTATTTATATTAAAACATATATATCAAAAGATTAAAGTTAAATTGAATACATTAATCAATCTTGAAAAATCTTTTTGTGTTTTTAGTTGTCATTTCAGCTATTTTTACTAAACTAGAGTTCTTCAAAGAGGCTATAAACTTAGCAACTTCTATCACATAAAGAGGTTCATTTCTCTTGCCTCGATGTGGAGCAGGTGCTAAATAGGGTGAATCTGTTTCCAGTAATATTTTGCTCAAAGGTACGTTTTGTATTATGTTTTTTAAATATTGTGCACTATTAAAAGTAACAATCCCTCCTACTCCAAAATAAAACCCCATATTAAGGGCTTCTCCTGCCATCTCTTTAGATCCTGTAAAGCTATGTAGTAAGATATTATGGTTATACATTGTTTCTTCTTTTAATATTTTAATAGTTTGCTGGTCTGCTTCTCTACTATGTATTACTACCGGTAGATTGATTTCTTTAGCTAATCTCAATTGTTGTCTGAAAACCTCTTTTTGCTGTTCTCGCGGTGAATTATCATAGTAAAAATCTAAACCAATTTCTCCAATGCCAATTACTTTATCAGCTTTAGCGAGGTCTTTTAAAACTTTTATAGACCTTTTACTAAAGTTTTTGGCCTGATGTGGATGTATACCAACAACTGCATATATCATTTCATATTTTTGGCTTAAGTTCAAAGCTCGATGGCTGGATGCCAAGCTTGTACCCACATTAATAATATTTATAATTCCATTAGTTTTTGCTCTTTTGATAACTTCATCTCTATCTTTATTAAATTTATCGAAATCTAGATGAGCATGTGAATCAATGTATTTTAACATTTATTATTTCCCCTAAATGATTTTAATAACAACCTTTTATTTTTCTATTAAGCGCTTTAAGGCATGCTTTACCAACTGCAAGAGGTAAATCTTGATTAATAAAGGTAGCTCCTAATAATTGATCTTTCATTCCGTATTTATTATATAAACAAATTTGTACTACGATAATTTCATTTTTTAGACCAGTTGTAAAAACATGTTCCACTCTTATTCTACCAGGTAATTTTATGTATTTTTCTAAAAGCGATACCATACCATTAGCTGCTTTATATATTAATGGCTCATCTGAAGAATTATTACTCTCTCCTTTAATAATTTGATCATTTATTTTTAATCTATAGTGACATATTGGTTTATTATTTTCTTTAAAAATTGATATTATTTCTAACCTGCTAATATCATGTTTTTGATCATTATATTTATACTGTGCAATACTGATCTTTTTGTGATCTATGTCTTTATTTTGGTTAACTAAAATAATCGTTTCTACATCTCTGACTATTTTTTTGGGATTTCTCCTTTTATCAGCTATAATATGAACTTCATCAATGTCATGATCACCGGTTATCTTACAGGATATTATACCATCCAATTTATTGATTTTTTGTGATAAATCTTCGTACATCCTTTTTCCTCCTTTTCATACAATCCTGAAGATCATTTGTTTAAATTGAAAACTAGCTCTTTTTAAAGCTACTATCTAATTCTCCCGATTCAATAAGATAGATTATCTTTTCAACCAGATCGGGATCAAATTGTTCTCCGGAACATCTCTTGAATTCTGATATAGTTTCTTCTTTATTAAGAGCCTTTTTATAACTTCGTCCCGTGGTCATAACATCAAAAGAATCTGATATATTTAAGATTCGAGAACCAAATGGTATTTCTTTTCCTTTAAGACCTTTAGGATAGCCCTCGCCATTATAAAATTCATGGTGGTAAAGGATAATTTCCAGATCATCATTTAACATATCTATATCTTTTAAAAGCTCATAACCATATTGACTGTGTTTCTTCATTTCTTCAAATTCTTCTTTCGTCAACAATTCATTGCTTTTTAATATATTATCATCAACATAGATCTTTCCTATGTCATGTATTTTAGCCATATTAACTATTTTCTCTTTTCTATTCTGCTTAATATTCACTATTTCACATAATAATCTTGTATAATTTGCTACTCTTTCACAGTGCCCTTCGGTATAATGATCCTTGGAATCAATAACCTTTAAGAAGCTTTCTATAACTTGTGTAAATGAATTGAGAAGCTGAATTCTGGAAAAGAAAATATCTCTACCAATATAGATCAATATAATTACAAGTAAAAAGAAAAGCTTTCCAAATTCAACATAACTAAAATATAGTATTAGTCCTAAAAAATACGAAACAAAAATACTTTTAAATAATTCAGACCAAAAAACCCTGTAAGAAATTTTCTGTTTTTCACCTGATAAATATATGACCGCATAAACCAAACTACTATTAATAATAAAATAAACTACCGCTGAAAAAAACAAAGAAATAATAATATTGGAGGTAATGTTGCCTAGAGAAAATTTAAAGATTAAAGCTGCACTTCCAGCTGCTATACCTAACATACACCTATTAAACATGAATTTATACCAGGGGATCTTTTTTTGTCCCACGATTATCTCACTGGTACCTATAAAGGCAATCACCGTAATCCATAAGGGATTAATCAATGTCATAGCAGGTATTAAAACAGGTAAACTAATAGAAGTAGAGGTGCTGCTCTCAAAGTTCAAAAACTCACTTAAATTGCTCAGTATTAATAGGGTCATTAAGAAAAATATAATATTAAAGCTGATATTTATCAGAGAATAAACATTAGATAACATTACAATAAATACTAAAAAAAATATAAATTCAACTGCTAAAAATACTTTTACATTTCTATTCATCAAAAGACTCCTCCCACAAAAAAATATCTGATGGCATTTAATACTAATTACCTCCAGTGAACTGTGTCTGCCAAAGCAGCAATTGTGGAAGCAAATGTTAATAATCCAGTTAATATTGTAACATACCACTTCTTCATTATTATAGCCTCCTTCGTTATTTAGTAGACTAAGCTATATTTCAAAATACGAAGGTCGGCTAAGCTCATTTTTTATAAGCTGAACTCTTATTGTTTTTTTATATATCTATGCCATCAGATATTAAAACAACCATCAATTGTATTAATTCTGTACAAAGCTTAAAAATCCTTTAAGATATTCGTTTTATGTTCCCGAATTTTATTTGGTTAAACCAATAAACTGTGATAAAATTTATTACAGAGGTGTCCATAATGAAAAATCACATTAATGAATTAAATCATATTAAAAATCTGTCAATAAAAGAAAATGTCCCCTTGAAAGATTATACGACCATACAAGTAGGTGGTCCTGCCGATCTATTTTTGACACCCAAAAGTGAAAAAGCCCTGATCAAATTAATTAAACTTATCAAAAACATTAACAAACCTTACTTTGTTTTAGGTAAGGGTAGTAATATTATCGTAGGTGACAAGGGATATAGAGGTATAATAATATATACTGGATCATTTAATAAAATTACTTTTAATAATAATAATATAATTGCCCAGTCCGGTTCAACACTCAAAGACCTCGCTGATATCGCCCAGAAACATTCTCTTGCAGGTATGGAATTTGCCAGCGGCATCCCCGGATCTTTGGGAGGTGCGATTTATATGAACGCCGGTGCTTATGGTGGAGAAATGAAAGATATAATTAAAAAAGTACTTATCTTAAATAATAATGGTCAAAAAAATATGCTGAAAAAAAATAATTTAAATTTATCTTATAGAAATAGCATTTTTCATAATAAAAAGTATATAATATTAAATGCCTTAATAGAACTACATAAAGCAGATAAAATACAAATAAAAAAGAAGATGCAACAATTAAATAGAAAAAGAAAAAACAAACAACCCCACGAATATCCCAGTGCTGGTAGCTCTTTTAAAAGACCTGACAATCACTATACAGGTCCACTTATAGAAAAAGCCAACATGAAGGGGTACCAAATAGGTGGAGCAAAGGTATCAGAAAAACATGCTGGTTTTATAATTAATACCGGCGATGCTACAGCTAAAGACATCATCAAACTGATGCAAAAGATTCAAAAAGAAGTCTATGCTCTATCAGGTGTAAAATTGAAGCCGGAACCTAAATTTATAGGCCAGTTTTAATTTATAGAAATATTAAACAAATAATTACTTTAAAAATATATCAGATTATTTCAAATAATTTAGTTCAGATTTAGTTACCATCTTCATATTCTTTTTTAAAAGATATTAGTTTAACATAATGATCTTTTTCTTCTTCAATCAACTTGTTTAAGACCTCCTTTGTTTGCTCATTGTTATAAGGTTTTAGTTCTTGATACAATAAAATCGAATCTTTTTCAGACTTAATGGCTGTATTTAAGACTTCTTCAATTTCCATTTCTATTAGCTCTTCCTGCTCACCTTTTGGAAAAACTTCATATTCAACTAAACTTTTTAGATAGTCATTTACTTCCACATCTTCTAAATAACCATAATTTTTTTTATCCATTTTCTCATATTCTTTTTCCAATTTATCAAATGTGTTGTAATGATCTTTTTCATCAGCTGCCAATTTATTGAGTATCTTTTCTAATTTCATATTATCAGTTTTTTTAGCCTGGGTTGAATATAATTTATATCCCCTTTTTTCTATTTCCTTTGCCATTTCAAGCATTTCCATAATATTAAATTTGCTTTTAAACATATTATTTCCCCTCTCTGATTTATATTTTACTCAAAAATAAATATTTTCATTTATATTTATCTATTAAACAATCAAGCAGCAATTCCTCCTTAATCTTTTAATAGTGAATTTTTTAATTAGATTTGTTTGCTTTATTTTTTATATCTTAAGTGCTATAATGTATACACAAAAATTAATAATAAAAATATTTGAGGTGAGTTTATGTCAGAAAAAAAATCTATAAATTTAACAAAAAATTCTCTCAAAGTACTGGAGTCTAGATATCTGAAAAGAAATAAAGAGGGAGAGCTTATTGAAGATGCTCAGGGAATGTTTGAAAGAGTAGCCAATAATATTGCTCAGGCAAATAAGAAATATGGCGAAGAAGTCAAACAAGATAAAGAAGACTTCTATAACATAATGACAAGCTTTGATTTCTTACCAAATTCTCCTACCTTAATGAATGCAGATAATGACCTACAACAACTTAGTGCTTGTTTTGTCTTACCAGTAGAAGATAGTATGAAAGGCATATTTGATTCTTTAAAAAATACTGCTCTCATCCACAAAAGCGGGGGTGGAACCGGCTTTAGTTTCTCTAAATTAAGACCAAAAAATGATATCGTTAAGACCACGGGTGGAGTGGCTAGTGGGCCACTTTCTTTCATGCAAATATTTGATAAAGCTACCGATATAGTAAAACAGGGCGGTAAAAGAAGAGGCGCTAATATGGGTATATTAAGGGTAGACCATCCAGATATCATAGATTTCATAACCGCCAAGGAGGATGAAGACACTCTAAATAACTTTAATATTTCAGTAGCTGTTACCGATGATTTTATGAAAGCCGTAGAAGAAGATGCATTTTATGAACTAAAAAACCCTCACAATAAAAACACTGATGCTAAATTAAATGCACGGAACGTTTTCGAAAAAATTATATATATGGCCCATAGAAATGGAGAGCCCGGTATTATTTTCTTAGATGAAATTAATCGCCATAATCCAACACCACAATTAGGAAAAATTGAAAGCACCAATCCGTGTGTTACAGGTGATACTTTAGTCAGTACTAAAGATGGTTTAATGCGTATAAACACATTATATGAGAAATATAAGGAAAAAGGATTTAAAGTTATAACTGATAAACGGATCCCCACTGTTCTACCAAAAGTAGTAAACAATAGTAATCCAGTATATTTTAATAATGTAAATAAGAAAGGAACTCAATTGCAAGAAGCTGTTAAAATATATAATAATGGCAAAAAAGATGTTTATAAATTGATTACTAAAAACGGTTATGAAATCAAAGCCACTGCTAATCATAAATTTCTTACAGATAAAGGCTGGAAGAAACTGCAGGATTTAAAGAGAGAAAACAAAGTTTTAATACAGTCTGATGAAGGTAACTTTTCTACTACATCTAATTTACCCTTTGAAGTAAACAATACTGTTAAAGGAAAAAACGGAAGAAGATATGAATTTAACTTTCCACAAAAATGGTCGCAAGAATTAGGACAGGTGCTGGGATTCCTCATTGGAGATGGCTGGCTCAGAAAAGGAGATAAAGACTGCCGCGTTAGTTTTACATTTAGTAAAAATGATCAGCAATTATTAAAATACTTCAAAAAAATAATTGACGAAATGTACGGCAGAGATATTAACCCCATCAAAAGAAAAAATGATACTTACCATCTCTCCTATCACAACAAGTTTTTTGTTGATTTTTTCAATAAACTAGGAGTAAAAGCAATAAAATCAAGCTCCAAAGAAGTTCCTTCTTCTATCCTCACTTCTACCAAGGAAGCTGTAACTGGCTTTTTACAAGGGCTATTTACAGCAGATGGAACTGTGTCTAATGATAAAAATAAAGGAAATTATTATGTCCGGCTAACTTCTAAATCATTGACACTATTAAAACAGGTACAACTGCTTTTAATTAATCTTGGTATTAAGTCCAGAATATATAATAAAATAAGAAAAGCAACCGATAATAAATTCACATATACTAGTGTTGACGGCGAAAAAAACAGCTACAGGACTGATGGTATCCTGTATGAACTGCAGATATCTTCCGGTTCTCTTTATACCTTTGCCGAAAAAATAGGTTTCCTCCTTGAACGAAAGGAAAAAGAATTAACAAATATAATAAACAACCACAATCTGCATCAGCAAAAAATGTTTGATAAAATTAAAAATATTGAATATGCAGGAAAAGAAACTGTATATGACCTTACAGAACCTGCTACTCATTCTTTTATTGGCAATGGCTTTGTTATCCATAACTGCGGTGAACAACCTCTTTTGCCTTATGAAGCTTGTAATTTAGGTTCTATTAACCTTTCAAACATGACAAAAAAAGTAGATGAAGATTATGAAATAGATTATAATAAATTAGAAGAGACAGTAAGAAAATCTATAAGATTTTTAGACAACGTTATAGACATGAATGAATATCCGCTGGAAAAAATACAGGAAATCGTCTATGGTAATAGAAAAATTGGTTTAGGAGTAATGGGTTGGAGTGATCTTTTAATACGCCTTGAAATACCATATAATAGTGAACAGGCAGTTACCTTAGGTGAAGAATTGATAGCCTTTATTCAAAAAGTTTCAAAAAATGAGTCCTCAGCAATAGCCAAAAAAAGAGGTTCTTTTCCTAATATTGAGGGTAGTATTTATGATAAGCCAATGAGGAATGCTACTACAACCACTATTGCTCCAACGGGAACGATTAGTATAATTTCAGGTGTAAGTAGTGGGATAGAACCACTTTTTGCTATTAATTATGAAAGACATATCTTAGATGATGTATTAATTGAAACTCATCCCATTTTTGAAGAAATTGCCAAAAAAAGAGGATTTTATTCAGAAGAATTAATGGAAAAGGTCGCAAAAACAAATTCTATACAGCATATGGATGAGATTCCTGAAGATGTTAAAAAAATATTTGTAACAGCCCATGATATTGCTCCAGAATGGCATATAAAAATGCAGGCTGCTTTTCAAAAATCAGTTGATAATGCTGTAAGCAAAACAGTTAACTTTAAAAATTCAGCTACTGTTGATGAAGTCAAAAAAGTATTTAATTTGGCATATAAACTTAATTGTAAGGGTGTAACTATTTATAGAGATGGAAGTCGTAGTGAACAGGTGCTCTCTACTTCAAGTAGTGAAGAAGATAAAAAACGTGAAGTTAAAACTAAAAGACCTCGCCCTAAAATAACTTATGGAACTACAGAAAAAACTAAAATAGGTTGTGGAAAACTCTATATCACAATTAACTCCGATGATAAAGGTATTAATGAAGTCTTCACTACAACCGGTAAAGGTGGAGGATGTCATGCACAGTCCGAAGCAATTTCCAGATTAGCTTCACTTGCAATTAGGAGTGGAGTTGCATTAGAAGAAGTCATTGATCAATTAAGGGGTATCAGATGTGAGGCTGCTATGATCCGAAAAGATGTTCATAATCTTTCCTGTCCTGATGCAATCGGAAGAGCATTAGAAAAGTATGATGAAGAAGAAGTCAAAAATAAATTTAACTTAGAAGCTGAAATTAGAAAAGAAAAAAGCCCTGAAATTGATAAAAAGGTAGAACCCTATGACAACGGTTCAGTCTGTCCAGAATGTGGACATGAGTTAGAACATGAAGGCGGCTGTGTGGTATGTAGAAATTGTGGCTGGTCCCACTGTGGATAAAAAATAAAGTCTATTTAATAAATTAACCAAAAGAAAGTTGGTTTGTTTAATACCATACTCTCATAACACAATCTTACAAATTTAGTACTTAACACTTTTTTAAAATAGACCTTAGTTTAGATATTGCAAAAGAAAACTCTTATATACACACTTCGTTAGTTTTTACGTAGCTTTAAATAAAATTAAACGGGCTATTGGAAGGTTTCCTGTAGCCCGTTTTGTATTACTTATAATTTTAAATTTTTAACACCCTTCTGTCTGCTTTCTGTAAACCTTTCCCATTAAATCAAATAAAAGATTTAGAGAGAGCCTCTTTTGCTATACTTTTAGCAAACTAAGTATTGCTGCATACTAGATAGCTTTAAACAAAGTATAGTCTCATTTAAACAGGAAAACTCTCTGTTGGGTTCCGCTTGAATATAATCTAAAATTAATAAGTAGATATATCTATACAAAAAACCTGTAAAATAAATTAATCTATATCGTAATCATTTTCATTTAAATTAATTGAATCGGATTTGTCTATATCTTCCTTCTGTTTTTGATTTTTCATTGAATGTCTATCCAATAACCTTTTTAGTAGAGGCCACATTAATATAAAAACTGCCACATCATCTATCTGTCCAAGAACTGGAAAAAAATCTCCTATAAAATCATAAGGTATGATTAAATATATAATAGGAACAACAAATAACATTTTTTTATAAAGGGCAACGTTTTTATCCTTTAATAATTTAATTATTCTTGTTATCTGGCTAATAAACCACATAATGTATACCTCTTTTTACCAGTTTTAAAAATTTAATAATAAAATCTATAACACCGATACTCTGTATTAGATATTTATTTTTGTTCCTGGAACTTTTTCCAATCATTCAAAAAACTTTCCAGTCCTGAATCAGTTAAAGGATGTTTGGCCATTTTTTCAATTACACTATATGGTATAGTTGCAATATCAGCACCTGCTAATGCTGCATATTTGACATGAAGAGGATGTCTTATACTAGCAGCCAATATTTTGGTATCAAAGCCATAGGTATCATAGATTGTTCTCATATTTCTTACTAAATCCATACCCTCATGGGCTCGATCATCTAATCTACCAATAAATGGGCTGGCAAAAGTCCCTCCTGCTTTAGCAACCAAAAGTGCCTGGTTAGCTGAAAACACCAAAGTTACATTTGTCTTTATTCCCTCTTTAGATAGAGTTTTGACAGCCTTTAATCCCTCAATTGTCATCGGTATTTTAACTACAACATTAGAAGCTAATTTAGCAAGTTCTCTAGCTTCTTCTATCATACCTTCTGTATCAATGCTTAAAACCTCTGCGCTCACAGGGCCATCTACTGCTTCACAGATGTCCTTTATCCTGGTGTGAAAATCTATATCTCCCTCTTTGGAAACAAGGGATGGATTAGTTGTAACTCCGTCAATAACTCCAAAGCTAGCAGCCGTCTTGATTTCTTCTAGATTTGCAGTATCAATAAAAAAATCCATTTAACGCTCCCACCTCTCTGTTTATAATATATTATTTTAAATTATATCATATATTGGGTGAAGATTAAATTTTTAATCCAAATAACCTAGGCTTTTTAATCTCTTCTTAATCATTTTAATCTCCTGGTTCGATAGATTTTCTTTGCTATTACTCATATCTTTATCTTTTATTTTCTGGTTTGAAACTAAATCCCTCAAGACATATACTATAAATTCAGTTACACTATTAAAGCCTGAATCTTCAATAATTTGATTCAAATTATTGTATAAATTTCGGGGAATTTTAATAGTTGCTTTATTATCTCCCACAGTTAAAACCTCCAAATCTGATAATTATTTTTATAAAATACCTCTTTTTTTCAAATGATCAATAACAATTTGAGCACTTTCTTTAACAGTTTCCTGATCGGTTTTTAAGGTTATATCAGGTTTTTTGGGTTTTTCGTAAGGATCAGATATACCCGTAAAGTTTTTTATTTTCCCTTCTCTTGCCTTTTTATATAGCCCTTTTACATCCCTCTTTTCACATACTTCTAAAGGAGGATCTACAAACACTTCAACAAATTCTCCCACCTGCATTATTTCTTTTTTGGCATAATTTCTGGCAGATTCATAAGGAGAAATGAACGAACATAAAGTAATTACATCATTATCAGTCAATATTTTTGCAACAAAAGTATTTCTCTCTATATTTTTATTTCTATCTTCTTTAGAAAACCCTAGATCTCCCGTTAATTTTTCTCTAACAATATCTCCATCCAATCTTTGGGTATAATAACCTTGTTCAGCTAACCTCTTTTCTACCTCTAAAGCAACAGTTGTCTTCCCAGCTCCACTTAAACCTGTAAACCAAACAGTAACACCTTTTGCTCGCTTATTCACTGTGATAATTGCTCCTTTCAATCTATATTATTTATGATTTCTCATGCCTTTTATTAATATATCAGCAACCTCTGGTCTGGTCATCTCTTCTGGAGGTCTCTTTCCTTCTCTAATTAATTTTCTTACTTTTGTTCCGCTCAATCCTATATGCTCTTTACTACTATGTGGACAAGTTTTTGTTGTCGCCATTGATTTACATTTCTTACAATAAAAAGAATATTCAAATCTTAAGGGTATAATTCCTATTTCACTTTGAGAAAAATTATCAAACATATTTTGTGCTTCATATGTCCCATAATAATCACCCACACCGGCATGATCTCTCCCAACTATGAAATGCGTACATCCGTAATTTTTTCTGCATAGAGCATGGAATATAGCTTCTTTTGGCCCTGCATATTTCATAGAAGCAGGGAATACTGACAGAAAAACCCTCCCTTTAGGATATATTTTATCCATAACAACCTCATAGCTTCTTATCCTGTAATCTACAGGTATATCACTGCTTTTGGTCTCTCCCACTAGGGGAGATAAAAGTAGACCGTCAGTAATCTCTAAAGAACATTTTTGCAAATATTCATGTGCCCTGTGGATAGGATTTCTGGTTTGAAAACCAACCACGCGTTCCCATCCTTTGTTTTTGATATAATTTCTTACATCTATAGGGTCCATCCGATATTGATTAAATTTATCATGCTTAATTCGCCTTAAAAGATGAATTTCACCCCCAAGATGATAGCAACCTCTTTTATAAACATTTTTGACACCTGGATGTTCTTCGGACTGAGTTTTATATATCATTTCAGCTTCTTTTTCTTGATCATAAGTATAAATATCTTCTACATCCATCACTGCATAGATTTTTTCTGAGTAATCTGTCAATGCAATTCGTTGGCCTTTTTTGATCTTTGCAGCCGCTTTTTTGTTAATACCCAAAACTATGGGGATTGTCCACATCGTACCATCAGATAATCTCATTGTATCCCTTACATTTTTATAGTCATTTTCATTCATAAATCCTTCAATAGGGCTATAAAGGCCTGTTGCAATATTTTCTGTTTCTACTAAATCACTTTTATCAAGTTTAAGGTGAAACATATTTTCTTTTTCTGCTAAAATATCAGCCTTCTCCTGATTACTTACTATTTTATTAACCAATTTACCACCATGAGCAGCTATCATTATTTGTATTAATACCTCCTGTTCATAACACTCTTATAATATATACTATAAACACTCCTATAATCCTCTTATAATTCAAAAAAAATTACTTTGCGTTTCTTAGTTTCTCAACATAGTAGTCTTTAAGAATTACATCCCCTAAATTTACACCAGGTGAATTTTCACCGTGGAAATCAGAACCACCTGTTATTAAAAGTTTTAGATTTTCAGCAATATTTTTATAAAATTTTACATCAGCTTTACTATGTTTAGAGTGGTAAACCTCTAAACCTAAAAGCCCAGCTTTTTTTAACCTTATTATTCCTTCTTTTTGCATGGGATTACCATGGTTAATAAACACAGGATGAGCCAGCACCGGTAAGCCTCCACTTTTTAATATCAATCTTATAGCCTCTTTGGGACTAATCTTATATTTTTTTACATAAGCCCTTCCCCCATTGCCAATATACTGATCTGTGAAGGCATCTCCCATCTGCTCGATATGACCTTTTTTGACCATTAATTGAGCAATATGGGGTCTACCAATATAATCATCTCCGGCAATTTTTCTCAGTTCTTCAAAAGTTATATTTATATTTTTTTTATTTAAAAGTTCAACCATTTTCTTAGCTCTTATTAATCTAGCATCAAAAATCTCTTTCGCTTTCTTTTTTAAAAGGGGATCTTCATAATTAATGAAATATCCCAGGATATGAATTTCAGCACCTCCTTGAAAAGTTGAAAATTCTATTGCAGGGATTATCTCAATTTTCTTGTTTTCTGCATATTCCAAAGCCGGTTTGATCCCCTTTAAGGTGTCATGATCTGAAATAGCAATTGTATTTAATCCAATATTCACTGCTCGATCGATGATCTCCTGGGGTGAATAACTACCATCTGAGTATATAGTGTGTATGTGTAAATCTGCACTCATCTAATAACCTCCTGATTATTATATTCTGTCGTTTACTTTATACCATAATAGACCTATCCATTCATGAACAGCCTGTAAGTTTGCGTTAAGAACTCCTCTATTGGGTAAATAGTCTAGCCAGGCTAGCTTATGGCTATAGCTGTAATTAGATATAACAGGAAAATATTCTATATTTAAATTATCAAATACAGCTGCTGACCTCCGCATATGATTGGCCGATGTAACAAGATAAATCTGTTGATATTGGTTTTCTTTTAACCATTTTCTTATCTCTACACCGTTTTCATAAGTAGTTCTAGCTTCGTTTTCTAAAATCAAGTTAATATTTCCAAAGTTTTTTGCCACTAAAGAAACATTATTATCTATATCAACACCCTCATATCCAATACCGACCCCACCTGAGTATATTAAGGGCATCTCACTTTTCTGAGCGATCATAATCCCCTTTATAATTCTAGCAAGGCTAATGGAAGAAAGTTCATTTTGGCTCTCATTTTCACCATAATGGCTCCCCCCACCTAAAACCACAATCGGTATCTTTTTGATTTCAGCTTCATTAAAATTATCAATCTCTGCAGCAAAATTTTCAAGCGGCATCACTAATAGATGAATACCAAGGGCGGTGAATGTAATTACCATTAATAAAACAATAAACAGAGATATTAATTTTATAATATAAGATTTTGTTTTGTTAATAAGATATAGCAAAATTATGATATTAAATAATAAAAACAAGCCTGGTAATGTTATTAAAGATGAAATGATCTTTTCTATTAAGAGCAGCATCAATCACCAATCACTTTCACAAGTGCTCTTTTTCTTCTTTTCCCATCAAACTCACCATAAAAAATCTGTTCCCAGGGCCCGAAATCTAATTCATTTTCTGTAATAGCAACCACAACTTCTCTACCCATAATCTGTCTTTTGAGATGGGCATCAGCATTTTCTTCAAAGCCATTATGTTCATATTGAGAAATGGGTTCATGAGGAGCAAGTTCTTCCAACCATTTTTTATAATCATTATGCAAACCTGATTCGTCATCATTGATAAATACACTGGCTGTTATATGCATAGCATTTACCAAACATAGACCCTCTTTTATACCACTCTCTTTAACTATATTTTTGACCTTGCCCGTTATATTTATCAATTCTACTCTCCGATTAGTATTAAACCATAAATACTCTCTAAAAGATTTCACTTCATTCCCCCCTGCTTTATAATTTATTATCTTTATTATAAGACACATTTCAATACAGAACAAGTCATTAATTATTTATATCGAATCTCGTTTAAAATATAATCTGGACTCGCTTATAATATATCATTTGCTTTTAATAATTGTAGTTTTATTTTTTAAGATAATAATCAGGAATAAAAGAACAAACAGTTTCTATATCTGTTATTATTTTATCAATGTTTTTTTTGTTATATTTTTCTTTCTGTGCCTCTTCATAAAGTTGTTTTGATAATAAATATATCTCCTCCATATGTAAATTACTTGCAACTCCTTTTAAGTTATGAGAATAATATTTGATTTTTTTTACATTTTTATCTTTGATAGCTTTTTTTAATATATTTACTCTTTGGGGTAGTGATCTTATACCTTTTTTTACAATATCACTTATCTCTAAGTCTTTATTAATCCATCCCATCACCAGCTCTTCTGCATCTATGCTGTTATTAAAAATTATTCAACACCCCGTAATATTAGTGATTTTAATTATTATAAAGTGTATTGACAGTATCAGGATTATATATCTCTTTGATATCAATACTTTCTTTTTTTATCTTTTTCTATTGAAAAATTGTTAATTTATGATAATATATTTGTATATTTTTTTAACGATATAACTTTACATTATCTTCAACTGTATTAAATCTAAACTTTTCATCTCCTTTTTCTGCTACTCTGTTCAAATATGATTCATAAGTAAAACAGGCATCTACAGTGCCTTCTATAAAAAATCTCTGCCGCTTTTTCAGATGTTGTGGAAACAATATATACATTTTTGTCCTCAATACCCAGATTATGTAGAGCTTTGCAAAGTAAAAAGTTCTCATCAGTATTAATCTCTACAGCAATTTCTGCTCCATTAAATTCGCCAGGAGATTCTAACTCTTTGTCTACTACTAAGCCATCTGCTCCTAATATATAACTGGATATTAAAATCGATTCAGCAGATTCGCCTTTATTGGCATAATACAAGGACATGAAATAAGTGGAATGGGTTATATCAATATTATCCTTATACAAAGAAGAAACATTAACTTTCCATTTTGAAAAACAAGCAATTTCAATAAATGTATCACCAAAATAACCCTGCCCTTCTGCAATATACCATACTTCATAGGAAGGCCAAGCATTAACATCAATTATTATAGGATCAATATGATCATCAAAAACATTTAACAGAAAAAATATCGCTATTACTATTAAAATCAATATTATTGATGTATTTTAAACATTAAAGCCCCTCTAAATAATTTCTTGTTTTATACCTTTGTTATTCTATTACTATTTACAATCTTATTAGATGGACTTAATCGCTAAATTAATAGCTTTATATAACTTTCCCTTTGAAATAGGCTTGGTAATGTAATTATTACAGCCTGCTTTGATTATTTTATTTATATCTTCTTGATGTGTATAAGCTGTAGTGGCTATAGTGTAAATATTATTCCCCTCACTTCTAAACTTCTCCATAGTTTCCAAACCATTCATAAAAGGCATACCAATATCTAATAATAACAAATCAAATTCTTGATTCTTTAATTCAACAAGAACCTCAAGGCCGTTTTCAACGAATTTTAAATTAAAATTTGTATCTTTTAGATATTCAAATATTAACTCTTGATTTAAACTATCATCTTCTGCAATTAAAATATCTAATTTGAAATCACCGCTAAATACTATTTCATATTCTTTTTCTGATTGATAGTTTTCATCATCTTCTGGTTTTATATTTTTATTATCCTGAGTGTTTTCAAAGGGTAATTGCAAGGCAAATAATGACCCTTTGTCTTTTTCACTTTCTACATCTATATCTCCTCCCATTAAATCAGTAAGCTGTTTACATATTGCCAAACCTAAGCCCAGTCCCTTTTTATCAAAATATTTTTTATTAAATTCATAACCCTTTTCAAAGCTATCAAATATGATCTCCTGTCTTTCTTTAGATATACCAATACCTGTATCTTTAACTTTTACATATAATTTATCTTCATCATAATTATAATATGCTTTCAGCAAGATATTGCCATTTTTAGTATACTTAAAGGCATTGCTTAATAAGTTAGTTATTATCTGTTTAATCCGGTCCGCATCTCCTCTGAGAATTTCTGGTAAATTCTTATCAAACATATACATAAATTTTATATCTTTAGTTTTCTCATAATCAAACATGCCGGCAATATCTTCTAGGAGTTCTGCAGGTGAGAATATTTTGTCTTCCAATTTAATTTTATTAAAATTTATGCGGGAAATATCAAGTACATCATTTATTAAATTATTCAAATATCGAGCTGATTTATTAATGAGTTGCAGCTTTTTATCATCATACTCTTTTTTGTCTAATAAAACACTGGTAAAACCCATTATACTATTTAAAGGTGTTTTTATATCATGACTCATCCTGACTAAAAATTTAGCTTTAGCAGCATTAGACTGTTCTGCTTCCTTTTTGGCTTTTTTTAACTTCTCGTTTCTAATTTTAATTTCATCTGTCATCTTATTGAAGTTGTTGGCGAGAGTTTCAAAAATATCATTATGATTGATCTCTATCTTATTATCATATCGACCGGCTGCAATTAAGTTTGTCCCAATATTTAATTTGTATAAAGGTTTGTATATTAAAATGATAAACAATACAATTGTTGCTAACAGAAAAAATGAGAAAACAAACAGATTATTTATACCAACGGTTTTATTAAAAACATAGACAATGTTCTTTATCCCAATAATATTAAGTCTAATAAATAAAACATTGTTGATATTACTTTTACTGATAGAATTATAGCTCTCTCCATAAATGGGAATTGCTATTTCAAATATATTCTCTTCTAAATTTTCATTTATAACTTTTAACTTTTTTTCTTGAAAGATTTTCTTTACAAGATCATCTTTAATAATCTGATTAATTTCTTGTTCATCATTAGATGCTAAAACACTATAATTTGCATTGAAAATTTTAATATTTTTAATTTTCCAATGGGCTCCTAACTGATTTATTAACCTTTGAATAGACACCTGTTTATTATTTGATAATAATTGGGCAATTGTCCAGTCGAGTCCAGTAGTTAATAATAATGCCTCTTCTTTTAAGTCTTCTAGTAGATATTTTTCTATTGATTGATTATTTAAATGAATAGAAAATATTAAACTTAATAATAAAACAATTATTAATCCGGAACCTAATTTTAATAAGAAGTACTTCTTTTTCATACGAATCATTCCTACTGAAACAAAAATTATGTTTATAATTTACTAAATCAATCTTTTAATATCAGAAACAACACTTATCTTATCTTTAATCCTTTTTGTATCCTCAATTGTAACCAGAGGACTAATTACAACTGCATGAGGGTGTCTTTCAAAATAACGTGATGATATCACAATATCAAATTGTTTTACAATTTCAATATCCAGTTTGTTAAAGTAATAACATGAAAAATCTAAATTTGAAAATTTATTTTCCAATCTGTTAATCATAATTCTAGCAACCGGTATACAGTTATCATATATCAATAAGGCCTTTAAATTTACCTTGTTCATCTCTACCGCAGATAAAAACAATAAACCAATGTATATAACTTCACTTTCTTTGATCTCTATCTGCAATTTTTCTTCTATAATCTTTTTGAAGCTATTAGCCAGTTCGAAAACAAAAGGATTATTTGCTCTGATTCTTTCTATTTCAACTTCGCTAATATTTATACCATTGAAGGAATATATATTATATTGATATCGGACAAATATTGATCTTATAAACAAAACCAACTCCTTGAATAATTTCTCGCCTCCTATTTTAATTAAAATATTTTCTTTAAATTTTTCCATAATAATTTGAGCTGTCTCAGATATTTGAGGCTTAATACTTTTTTCTACTGACAGATCATTGTAATTTATTTTATGGCTGCGCAGACTCCATATTTGTAATATATAGGCTATTATTTCATATTCATTCAATTCAATATAAAATTCATTTGCAGCTTTGTTGGTAATCTCCTTGATAAAATTATACTTCGGATATGTTTTTAAATCTATAATATCTTGAGGCGTGCTTTTTATATTATGGTTTTTATTTATCCTATTAATACCTACAGCAGTATAAAAAACTAAATATAAAATAGAGTTCGAATTAAATATTACACCCAGTTCATTTTCAATATTTCTTATGAACAATCTAATTTTTTTAAAATTAATATCTATGCAATGTTTCTTTATATACTTATTTCCATAAACCCATAAATTAATATTGTTCTCCAATAAATATATTATATCCTTTTTATCCTCCTCATCAACAAGATTAAGTAGAGTGTTTGTTATCAATATTCTTTTATAGAGTTCACTTCCATTAATAGTTATTTTGCCACCAGAACTGATCTTTAGATTTAAATTATATTGATCAAAAGTATCTTTACCCTTTGTCAAGTCATTATAAAAAGTAGATTCACTTATATTAAAAAACTCAAGCAACCCCTCTTTTTTTAAATATTCTTCACAAAATAGCTTATGTATAATAAGATCATGTCTTTTTTGAAAACTAAAAACTTCATTGCTTTCATAATCAAAAGTTTTTTCTTTTAACTTTAACCTTGTTTCCTGAACAACCTGCAAATATATACCTTTATTAGGTTTTGTTATTAATTTTGCACCATTCGTTTTAAAATAATTTTTTAACTGATCTAAATCTCTTCTGATCGTTCTTTTTGAGACATTAAGCTTGTTTGCAATTCGGGCAGTGGTTAAATATTGAGTTGAATTTAATAACTCATAAATTAATTTTTTGTGTCTTATCTTTTTTATCTCATCCATAACTTTTACTCCTCTGAATTAATTCTTTGTTTTTTTCAATGCTTTTTTAAGCAATTTATTTTCGTAAACGAGGTTGTATTTATCAACAGCATTAGAGATAATTGGAATTATTTCTAACTTATATCCTTGCTCCTTGTTTACCCTATTTTTTGGTATATATTGATATATTTCTTGTTCAGAAACACTTGAGATTAAATCAACATCTGTATAAATTGAAAATATTATCTTAACAAGATCGGGATGTCCATTATTGATAATCCTGAGCAGTTCAATACCTGTAAATTCAGGCATACTCAGATCAATAACAATTACTGCAATATCTTTTTCATCTAATATTCTCAATGCATGATGACCTGTTTGGGCAAAAAACAACTTAAAATCACAGTTTTTTAATTTTCGTTTTATTTTATCTAATATAAGTTCTTCATCATCAACAAACAAAACATTTTGATTGTATTTAATATTTTTGTTCATACTAACCTCCCAAACCATTGACAAAAAAAAATAAAAATATATTTAATTTTTATTATAACAAAATAAAAATATCTATTCAATTTTAAAATGTCATTAATCAATGTGGACAAAAGAAAAATAGTAAATCTTATTTATATATTGTATGATGAAAATAGTGTACATTCCGCAAATACTAAAAAGAACATTTCTACATAGCTATATATATCCCTTTTATGATGTTATAAATATTTAGCTGGACTTTTGAGAAAAAATTTTTTATCTAAATATGAAAAGGAGAATTGCCAATGGTAACAAAAAACAGACTGAGTAAAAAATAAATAGAAAATATATTCATAAACCAAATAAAATCTCAAAATAAGTCACTAGCTTAACGCTTATACAGGACATATAAAATTGCTTATAATTTCTGTGTTAACTTAGATCTGGATTCCCAAGAAAAAATATAATCTTACATTAAGTTCATTATTTCATGATCTGGAAAAAAATTTATCAATTCGTTCAAAATCGAAGAAAAACTTTTTTGAAAATGATGCTTACAAGTAATTTTTGTAATAATATATGCAAAAAATTATGGGGGCTTTTTAGATTAAACCCCTTCATATATCTGGCCCCCAAACTAGAAAATAGTAAGACTTCATTCCTAAAGGATGGGTTTAACCCATCCTTAATCCTTATGAATGTATTAAAAATTATTATGCTGCTGTTTTAGACACGTTTCACAGCATATCAGTTAAAAGATATTTTTTTACTACTTATTACCATTTATTTTCATTTTTGTTAATTTAATAAAATTATCTCATTTTATCACATCAAAATAATTTTTGTAATTAATACATATATAAAACCAAAAACAGTAATAAAATAAGTTTAGTAGCTAAAAAGTTTGAAGACTATTTAAAAATATCAGGTTTAAAGAACCTGTTAATATAGATGAAGATCAATGTATATCCAATATTATATGAAGCAAAATGTACAAATACACAACCACGCTAAAATTAAATTAATTGTTTTGAAAACTGTCAATTTAGGTTTCAATTTATACCAAAATATTTGAGGAGGATTTATTTATGAAAAAAAGCATTATACTCTTATTATCTGTAGTGATCTTACTGGGATGTTGTTCAACCTTAGAGGCTCAAAGCACTACATCTAACCATGATATTGAAATAACCGTGGAAGAAGTAGCAGATCTCAGTATAACAGGTAGTGACTCGGTAATAATTAGTTATGCCGATTGGTCAGGCGATAGTCTTGCAAACGAATGGAAAGCTTTTAGTAATAGTGGAAGTGAATTAACTTGGCTATCCATTGTTACTCAAAATAAAAAAAATGAAATAACAGTTCAGGCCACAGATATACCCAGTGGCTTAAAATTGCGGGTATCGCTTAATGATACAAGT
>JAGYMU010000028.1 GCA_018399995.1 Halanaerobiales bacterium
ATATGATAATTAATATATTTAAGGTAAAAAATTAATAACTCTTCATTTAATACGAATAATACGAAAAAATCCCACCTTGAAGTGGGATAAATGATCTTATAAATTATTATACATAATCAAAAATTATAATCCTTTAGTAGTCTATTATATAAATCTTCTGTATCATCTTTTCTACATAATTCAGTTCCAGGGGTCATAACTGCAGAAGAACCAGAAGCCAAGCCAAATAGAACTGATCTTTTTAAACTATTCCCTCGTGCTAAACTCAAAACAATACCGGCTACCATACTATCCCCTGCTCCAACTTTACTTTTTATCGGCACGGTTGGTGGCCTCATAAACTGAGTAATCTTATCAGTTACAAGTAAGGCACCACCGGCCCCCAGAGATACAACTACTATCATGCAGCAATTATTTTCAACTAATTTCTTCGCTTCAGTTTTTAAAACTGTTTCATTTTTAATTTTTTTTCCTATCAATCTTTCCAATTCACCCATATTGGGTTTTATTAGATAAGCCCCTTCCTTCATTGCTTCCTTTAGAGGTTGTCCTGATACATCGACCACAACTTTACAATCTTTCTTTTTTGCTAATTTGGCCATCTCAGCATAAATCTCTTCAGGAACTCCTCTGGGTAAGCTTCCACTTATCACCAAATATTTTGGGAAAGGAGCTATTTGGTGCAATATCTTAAAGATTTTTTCATATTCCTTATCAGTCATCTTTGGACCGGGCATGCCAAAACGATACTGTAAATTCGTAGCTTCTTCAAATATTATCAGGTTTTCCCTTGTAGAATCATGAATGTCTACTGCTTTTTCATTTAAATTCTCTTCTTTTAATAAACTGTTCAACCTCTGTCCATTTAATCCCCCTGCTGTATATAATAATAAAGAGTTTCCTCCTAATTTATTAATAGCTCTTGAAACATTAACCCCACCCCCACCTGGTTCGTAACGGGGTGTTTTGCAGTATAACTTTTTCTCAGACCTTACATGTTCTACACTTGAATTTTTATCAATAGCGGGGTTTATTGTAACTGTCATAATTTGATACATGTCTGTCCACCTCCCATGTAATATTTTTAATTTAACTCATAAAAAATATATTTTTAAAAGTTAAGACAAAATATTTTCATATTATTTTTTTGTAGGTTCTCTTTGAACAACAATATTTTTATATAAAGATATTATTATCTTCAAAAAAATTTAGCCGGCTCCTTGATAGGAATATATTTCATTTTAAATACTTATTTTAACCTTTTTTCTATTTCTTCAACTAACCTATCTATTTCATTATAATCTTCTTTGTTAGCTGTACCTTTAGAAACAACAGGGTCTAATAATTCTACATCTAGATTATCTAAAATTTCTACTATGTCTTCAATTAAATTACCAGCCCAACCATATGAGCCAATTATAGATACATATTTGGTCTTAGGTCTTAATGCATTGGCAAGATAAGTTACATAAACTGCTAAAGGATGTGGCCCTGTTAAAACAGTAGGTGAACCAAGTACTACAGTCGAAGCATCAACCAATGAAATAGCTAGTTCTCCCAGATCCATCTTCACCATATTAAATGGTTTGACTTTAATATTTTTTTCAATTAATTTTTCTACAAAATAATTTATCATTTCCTCGGTACTGCCATGCATTGAAACATAAGGAATGACTACTTCTGGTTTTACTTCATCACTAGTCCACTCTTCATAAGCATCTAATATAAAGTCAGGTTCATCATAAATCGGCCCATGACTTGGTGCAATAATATCAATATCATAGTTGTTGACTTTTACTAGATTAGATTTTATTATTTTTCTAAATGGCATCATGATCTCAGCATAATATCTTTTTGCTGCTCTATATACTTCGCTTTCATTATCAACAAATAAATCACTTGTAGCCAGATGAGAACCGAAAAAGTCACAAGAAAATAGTATGTTATCCTCTTTTAAAAATGTTGAGATTGTCTCCGGCCAATGCACCCATGGAGTGTCGATAAATTCTAATGTTTTATTGCCTAAAGATACTTTATCTTGATGCCCAACTACTTTAAATTTATCTTCATCAATCTCCAATAAATTCATTAACATATCTTTGCCTTTTTCACTGGTTATCACAGTAGCAGTAGGATATATATCTAGAATATGGGAAATAGAGCCAGAATGGTCCTGTTCGGCATGGTTTGAAATTATATAATCTATATTAGTAACATTACTGTCTTGTAAGTTTTTAATTAACTCATCTGCAAATTCAGGTTCAACTGTATCAATTAAAGCATTTTTAGTAGTGCCTTTGATAAAATAGGAATTATAGCTTGTCCCATCTGGAAGAGGAATTAATTGATCAAAAAGCCTTCTATCCCAATCAATCACACCAACTGAATAAACATCTTTCTTTACTTTTCTTACAGTCATAAGATAACCTCCTTATTTATCCTTATGATTAATTTTAATAACAATTGATAATGTTGACTACTCTAATCAGATTTTATCATTAATTTAGTTCTTATTCAATAAAAATACCATATTTTAAATTGATTCTTTATTATAACTTATTGCATTAAACTGACAAACATCTTGACATTTAAAACAATATAAGCATTCTTTATTACTAATTGTCTGTTCTTCTTTGTTAATTATAATAATATTATTTGGACAATTCTCAGCACATAATCCACATTGAGAGCATAATTCATTGTTGATTTCAAGCTTTTTACTATTAGCTTTATTAGTAAAACTTAATAAAGCTCCATAAGGACATAAATATTTATGCCACATTTCCTCATCATAAAATAAGGAGAGAATAAAAGCTGCTATTAAAACATATAATATCATATTAATTTGAACATTTAATCTTCTACTGATAATCATAGTAAAAACAAATAAAAATAATATTACCCACCTAATAAATGAATGCTTTACAAAATTAGGTGTGTCAAGTTCTTTTATGTTCATTTTATTATAGATATATTTTTTTGTTCTCAATACAGTATTTATAGGGCAAATCCATCCACAATAAATTCTACCCCATATTAATGAGATCAACAATCCTATCCCAAATACTATAATCCATAATTGCATTTTTCCGTTAAAAGCTAGAAATGCAAATAATAATAAAAATATTACTTGAATTATATTTCTATATAAAGATTTATTCTTACTCATTTTTTATCGTCCTTCCTTTTTTAAAACTTTCTAGAAGGGGTAATATAACCCCTCCTTTCCTTTTTATTATGGCATCTATAATACTTTAAAATGAATAACTTAGTTCAACATTTAATCTATTATTACTTAAATTACCACTCAGCATATCATTGTTTAATAATTGTCCTTCATAGTATTCATAACTTATTTTTAATGTGGTTGCGTCTGCTAATGAAAATTCAATCTCAGGCTTTATTAAGTATCCGTCGGTTTCGAAATTATATACAGAACCCAATCTGAAATTATGGATCTTATTGAATGTATTTTCTACAGCTGTTTGTAGAATTATATTTTCATTTGATAATTTATCTTCTAGATATATAAGCTGCCCTTCAATATATGCCCCATTTGATAGTTTATAGTCTGAACCAACAACTGTGCTATAGTAAGCTTCACCTTCTTCTGGATTAAATGAGGCAACTTCACCCCACAATCCCACTCCTTTATAGCTTGTTGCTATATCTGCTCCAAATATATCTACTTTTCGGTAGTATACATTGTTAGGGTCTGGTTTTAGTCCTAAAGAAGTCTGCTGCATACCAATAGTTGGTAAATCTTCAAAACCACTGAAATAACTCATTGAGAAATCAAAACCATTTACGCCTCTACCCAACCATCTTAACCCATATTCCATATTACTTAGATCATCTTCAACAAGATCAGCGTTAAATGTCATGTTATTAATTACAATTTCTTCAGTTGTAGGAACATGATAAGGAATTATAACAGCCTCTACATTATATGAATAGTCAATAAAGTATTTTCCCTGCAACATTAATATTGGCTCTTTATCCCCTATTAAGCTCATGTTTTTAAGAGGATTCAAGTTGTTTGTAGGGTTATATTCAAGTGCAGGACCCCAATTTACTATTTGGCGTCCTGCTCTCAAATCATAATCAGAACCATAATAATCAAAATATGCTTCATTTAATGATAGCTCACCTTCTGAAGATTTTAAATTAAACTCATAATCTAAATCTAAATGGTAAGCTGTAGTCCAGTTACCTTGATCAAAATTTAAATCAATTTTTGTTAATGTTTCTAAATTTTCAGTATCCTCATAATAATCTGAAGTCAATGTATACTCACCACTGATAATATCACTTGCAACAACTTGTGTTTGGGCTATAAACAATAATGTTAAAATTAATAATAAGGAAAGTAATTTGTTTTTCATAAATTACATACCCCTTTCTAGGTTTCTTATTGTAAATATCTCGTCTTCAAGCTCTTCTGGAAACTCAACATTACTTATCTTTAAAATGGTTTTACTACCACTTTCTATATTTTCCATTTCCATTCTCATCGCTATATTATAACCATTAACTTCTTGGTGTTCAAAAGTCTTTAAGATTTTAAACAACTCGTCATTGTTATAATAATCTATCTTTAGAGGTAAAAATAAATCTTTGTCAACATAGATCTCTAATTTCGAATAACTTATATCATTATCTGTAGGTGTTAAACTTAAATGATATATTTCCTTATCTTCTATTTCACTATCACTTAATTTTTCTACATCATAATCATTAGAAAATCCAGTATTTCCTAATGATTCCATGTCTTCATAAGTTAAGTCACTACCCATAAAAGCCCCCTGTTTAGCTGAACCAGCAATTCTTTTAACTTTACCTAACGCTGGTAAATATAACCACATATCGTCACCAATCATTAGAAAACCCGTGCCTTCAATATTTGCTGGTTCAGTAAATTTAAGCATCATTTTGTCTTCGTCTTGTCCCTGTTTATTCCATATATTTAAACCTCTGCTTCTTTCAGTTCCTGAACCAGAAATTAAAATCATCTCTTCTTCCATAAACTTATTATCCACTTTCATCTCCTCGTCAACTCTGCTTATTATTTCTTTTCCGGTTAAATCATCAGCAAAAACAAAAACTCCTAAAGTAAAAATCATTATTAAAGTAAAAATTAGTATTTTTTTCATTTTCAAATCACTCCCATTAATTTATTTAAATTTCAATTGTTATTTTATAATATTTAGGTTATCTGCTTAGTTCCACCTTCCTTATGGTTTTCATAGACTAATATGACAGCTGGTATCCAGATGATTGCTCCCAATGCTGCTGTAAACATAATGATGCTTACAAGCATACCAAAATACCTAAATGGGGGAAAAGAAGAAAGTATAAGGATAATGAATCCACCAATAACAGCACCTGCATTACTCATTATGGAAGTTCCAATACCTGTGATAGTTATGTGCAGTGCTGTTTTTATATTATTATCCTTATTTTTTTCTTCTTGATAACGGGATAAGATATGGATCGAGTAATCAATACCTACCCCGACCCCAATGCTACTTATAAGAACCGTAACAATATCTAAAGGAATACCGAAATATCCCATAATACCAAAATTAATTAAAATGACAAATGATATTAAGATAACCGATAAAATACTTCCCTGAAATGACCTTAATAAGGATAAAACAATTATAAACACAGCAATTAAGGCAAAAATCAATCCTTTTATTTGTCCTTCAATTATCATATCTGATAATGCTTCTATTAGTACTATCATTCCAGAAACTGTTTTATCAATCTCTAAGTTATCAAAATTTTTATCAGCATAAATTTCAACATCCTTCATCAAATTATCTACTGCTTTAGTTGATGTATCATTTACTAGAATTTGAATTCTAGCTTGTTGATAATCTAATGTAACAAAATCTTTTAAATATTCGCTGTCATTCATCTCAATTAAAAGTAAATACTGTGAAATTAGATTACTATCATCAGGTATTCGATGATATTCTTCATTATTATCATTCATGACTTCATTTGTTCTTTCAATGATATTTGCTATTGAAGTAATTTTACCAACTGCATCATTTTTTTCTAAGTCCTTCTGAAAATTACTTACTGCTTTTAATATATCTGAATTTTGTATATCACCTTCTACAATAATTTCAATACTTTCAGATCCAGAAAATTTATCTTTCACTAGATTATATGCTATTTTGGGTTCTGAACTTTCATCAAAAAAATTAAAGAAGTTACTATCTGTTTCAAGTTTTGGAATACCAAAACCAGCTATAATAATTATTATTATTGAGACAATCAAAATCGCTTTGGCTTTTGATAATGTAAAGTCAGCTAAAAAATGTGCAAATTGATCCATTAAACCTTTCGTCTTTTTAACTATCTTCTTTTTAATGTCACTTTTTAATAGTGAAAGTACAGCTGGAATAAATGTTAGTGATATAATTAAAGCAATTGCCACACCAAATGAAGTATAAATACCAAAATCTTTCATCAAGGTAATATCACTGAATATATTTGATGCAAATCCAGCAATTGTTGTACCACCAGCCATTAATACTGATAACCCAACAGTGGTAAGAGTAATTTTTACGGCTTTTTTTGTACTAATATTGTTTTTCATTTCCTGCCTATACCTGTTTAAAATATATATACCATAAGCATTACCTAAACTAATTAATATTACTGGCATAACTGCATTTAAAGGTGATAGTTGTTTTCCAAGAAGTCCCATCAAGCCTAATGTCCAGACCACACTTATAATTACAGTTGTGAAAGGAAGTAATACTCCTCTTAAACTTCTAAAAAATAAAAATAAGATGAATCCAATAATAAATAAAACAATTGGTAGTAATACTTTTAAATCACTTTTCATTGAACTTGATAGAACTTCATTCAAAACTGGTGTTCCAGTAATGTGAATTTTTTCTGGTCCTTCATATTTTTCTGTAACAGATATAACTTTTTTTGCTAATTCTACAGAATTAGCTTCTGGCTCTACCTCAATTATATTTAAAGCTGAACTCCCATCTTTCGAAACAATTAATCCCCCATACATTGGATCAGATGTAATTTCTTCCTTTAATTTATTTAACTTTTCTTCATCCTCTGGAATCTCTTCAATTAATCTTGAAATTTTTAAACCCATATCAGAACTCTTTATTTGATCAATTATGGTCAAGCTCTTAATTGAAGCAACTCCCCTTAATTCTGCTAGCTCATTTGACAGTTTATCTATTTTGTCAATAGTGCTCTTTTTAAATATATTTTTTTCACTAATAGCTATCATAATATATTCTGCTGCACCAAAAGTATCTTCAATCTCCTCATAGGTTTGAACCTGAGGATCATCTGATGGGAAAAAATCCTTTATATTTGTCGTCATACTAACCTTACGAGCATGAAATCCAAAAAATACAGTTAACACTATGACGATAATAATAATTAAAACTGAATATTTGTTTGTGTATTTTGCTAATCTATTCATCTAGATAATCACTCCTAAAAATATGAATGAATGTTCATTCATAGAATAGTAAATTTTTTATACTCCTTCTTCAATAAAACGAATAACCTCTTGATCTGCTGCATCTAAAAGTTTTATATCATTTGTTCTGAGGGCTTTTTCTACAACTCCCTGTAATGCACCAAAAATTAAACCTGCTGTGATGGCAGTGTTTTGGTTCTTTATTTCCCCATTTTTTACTGCTTTATCTAACATGTCTTCCATTAATAGGGGTATTTCATTTAAATAATTTAAAATTGCAGAAAACTCACTAGACTTAGGAAATTCCTTTTCCCTCACCAGTATTTGGGCTGTATCTAAATTTTCCTTGATCTCTTTGAAGTGTTTTTCAATAAAAATTTTCAACTTATTTTTGATGGACATCTTTTTATTTTTTAACTCCTCTAATAGGTTGATTCTCTTTGTAAATTCCACATTAAAAATATACTCTAATATCTGATCCTTAGAATCAAAGTAATTATAAATAGTTCCGACAGCCACTCCTGCTTCTTCAGCAATTTTAAATATCTTAGTATTATAGAAACCCTCCTGTGCGATCACCTTTACTGCCGCCTCACGAATTAGTTCTTTTTTTTCTTTCATAAGAATTATCCTTTCCGAATTATGATTCATTATTCATATTACCATTTTATACTTTCCTTGTCAAATAAAAAATAAGGATAGTATCAACCATTAGATTGCCAGTTTTAATGCATACTATTATGGTTTTGAACTTTATATTTTGATTAAATATCCGTAATTCTAAATCATTGATCAAAATTTTAAATTTATAATCAAAAAAGATAAAGTCTAAATCAATTACTTAAAATCTCTAGATATAGATAGATGAGAAAACTCTTATTAATATTAATATAAAAGTATTTGAAACCCTGCAGCATTTTTCTCTTCCGGCTTATTCATTTTGATAATTATTATTAAAAATGAAAGATGGTTTTTGCTCAGATAGATGGTATAATATTTCAAATTATCTTCTGCCTTTCTTTATCACCTCATAAGCTTTTTGAATCTCTTTAAACTTTCTTTGAGCAAACTCCTTATACTCTTTTGGCAATCCTTTACCAATTACATTATCAGGATGAAAATCTTTTACTTTTTGTTTGTAACTCTCTTTAATTTCACTCATCTCAGCATCTGGGGAAACTTCCAATATCTTATAATATTTATCTAAAGAATCTGTTTTGTCATATCTAGCTAAAATACTTTCATATTTATTATCACTTATTTTAAATATTTCTTTTGCACTCCTTAAATAATCTCTTTCCTTTTGATGGAAGCTATTATCTGCAGCAGCCACCCTTGTAAGCAAATCTAACATACTTATCAGTAAGGTTTGTTCACGACGAAAATAATTATAAAACTGCCTGGCAAAATCTTCAAAGCTATCATTATTTTTTTTAGCCTGATCAAATATTTCTATAGCAAGTTTACGAGATCGTTCATCTAATTGTAAATCTTCTTTCACAAATCTATCAATAACACTAATCTCTGATTTTGTAACAGTTCCATCTGCTTGAGCAAATTTCGCCAGCATAGAAAATGTCGTAGTAAAAAATATCATATTTGTTTTTTCTCTGCGATTTAATCTACTACTACTGGAACCTGTATCTCCACTTTTATCAAACGTATTACCTACAACAGCTCCCAGGACAGCGCCCAGAGGACCACCTAACATAAAACCGATTCCGCCACCAACTATCTTTCCAGCCCAACTCATTTAAACCCTCCTTTTAATTTATAGCTATAATACAATGATTGTTTAAAATTCTTCTCATTGTTATAATAAATTCAATATTTAATTAACCATTCCTCTAATAAATTATTTTTTCTCATAATATTGTTTATCCCTTATTAGGTTCTTAACTTAAAATTATGTATTAAAAAGAGAATTTTAAATTCATTCAACTTAAATAAATATTCATAAAACATTAAAAAAGACTCCCGGCATTTATCTCCCGGAAGCCTATTAATATTGTTTAATTTATTTATTATTTATTCTCTCTATCTACCACGACTAACAGCTGTCCTCAGTTCATCTCTTAACTCATATGCCTTATGAAGAGCACGCAGAGCCTGGCCTGTAGAATAATTACTGAGAAATTCATTGGCTAATTCTTTGTCATTGCCATAAATTTCTAAAGCAGCCTTTTCAATATTTTCTTGTAGATTATATTGTTCTTGTTCAAATTCCTGCCATACTTCTCTAATCTGCTGGCCTTTACCCTCGTAATCCTGACTGGATATATTAGCAAGAGATCTAAATGCCCAATAGGCAGATTTATTATCATATTTATTTTCACCAATTTGATATACTTCTGGTACTTCCTGTATACCTACATAATAAGGTACATATGGGCTGGCAAGAGGTGTAGACATTGAGATCCACTGTACTCCACCTATAGGATTAGGTAACCAGCTTCTTAACTGCATAACATGTGATTCTATAGTACTGAATGTGCCAATACCCCTTTCTTCTTGATTAACATTAATTGAATCAAATTTGGTGTCTTGGTAATGGCATCTTAACAAACTGCCTGCATCTGCAACTGAAATTTTTTCATCAGGTTTAACAAACAATGGATAATTTTTCGCCTCAGGTTCTACTTTTAGAGAGGGAGATAATAAATCAATCCCACCCCAGACTCTTCTGTAGTTTGATGAGCTATAATCTTTTGCAGTACCATATGCTTTGGCAAAATGAAAGGGCTCTCCACTATCAGGATCATATAGGCCATTTTCAACAGCAAAATCTATAAGGTCATCTGAACCTAGATAATTTTTACTGTCTTCTAAGTCAACCTCACCAATCCTTAAGGCATTTGCACCTACAAAATATGAGTCATCAGGAACTCTCACAGCTACCCAGTGGTGGCCGCCCCCAACTTCGAGTAACCAGGCTTCATTATCATCAGCTATTGCCATACCAAAGGTCTCACTAGCTCCTTTTTCATCTACCATCTTACCGACTAGTTTTACACCCTCGCGAGCTGTTTTGGCCCTTTGAGCTACGATAGTTGTAACGATATTTTCACCCAGGCCATCTTTAACACGTGGATCAACTTCTTTTGCTTTTTCATTTTGCCCGGCAGTTGTAGTTGCCGTTACACCTACCTGTTCGGTATTAATAGCAGTTTCATGAAATCTACCCCATTCCGGAATCCAATCCTGGACAGAAAAATATTTAAGGGTTTTTTCAGGAAGTTCCCAAACAAATCCATTTTCAGATTCTATTGTGGCTCCTTCTTCATGTTCTTCAGCTTCATTTAAAATAAAATGCTTTGCCCAATTGCCTCCATAGTCTTCATTACGAGCAATTATTATTGAACCATCTTCAGTAGCATCTTTACCAGCAATTAACATAGTACATTCTGCAAAAACAGCGCTCGCTGACAAAAGTAAAACAAGTAAGATTACACCGACTATCAATGTTTTCCTATAAATCTTATTTTTACTTTTTTTCAATGGAACCCCTCCTTACTATATAATTTATTAAATATTAATAACTGTTTTCCTGCTGGAAATTGCACTAAAACTAAATATTTAGCCAATAAAATTTTAACCTTCATAAAACATTTTTAAGATTTGTTAAAAATAAAAATTTGCCCCTCTATCTGGGGGGATTGAGGGGCAAACTTGTTAACAATACTTTATATAATTTCAATTTATTTAACTTTTGGAATTATTGAAAATTATTTTTTACTCAAATTTAAAATATACGAATAGGTATATATATAAAATACATCAAATAATTTACAAAAATTAATTTATATAAGGAAACTATATCTTTTTTTGAACATTCCAATATATAAATATATACAAATAATTTGAAAGTTCTACACTATAAAAAGTGAATTATTATCCTACATCTTAATGTCAAATTAAAAATGATGAAAGTGTTTAAATTCATCTTCTTATCAGTCAATTATAGATAAAAAAAGAGGTTTATTTTAATGATAAGAAATATTTATCAGGTTGAACTAATATATGTTATTTCCATCCAGTATACTATTGATAAACCATTTTCTGTAAAACTTATTTTTTATTTCAAGTTTTTTGTTTTCATCGGTGATATTATTATCTCTAAAATACATTAAGATATTGAACATTGAGGTCACATAAATGTGAAATATAAAATCAATTTCTAAATCACTTTTAATTTTCCCATCTTTTTCAAGCTCCACAAGCTCATCCCAAACTATACTATTCATTTCCTTACTGTATTTCCCAAAATAGAATTTCATCATAACTTCTACTGGAACATTATACCAGGTACGATTAAATTTTATTTCCTTTGGTGTACATATGTTTTCAATAGCAACCAAGTTGTCATACATTAAAAATTGTCCGGAAATTTCTTTTTGCTGTGCATATATTTTTTTCTCTATTTCACTCAGTAAATACAAATATAAATTGTCTTTATCCTGAAAATATTGGTAAAAACTGCCTATAGATATATCTACTTTATTTGTGATCCTTCTAATGTTAACATCTTCATAATCATTTTCAATAAATAAATCATAAACAGCCTCTATGATTTTTTCTTTTTTTTCAGAAGGTAAATTAAAAAAAGTTTTTTTTGGCATCTTTAACCTCCAATCCTTCGATCTGATATAAATAAAAGACATTATACAATTCAACATAATTTATCTAAAAAGTTTAATTAGAACTTAGATAGGCTCCTCATTTATTAAGATTAGTTATACATTAAAACATTTTATAATTATGTGTCATTATCATTATTATGATAAAAATTAATATATTAAAATCGATCCTTTGATCTCTATAATTCTAACAATCAAAAGTAAATTTATCTTTTTCTATATCAAATACCTTTCCATTTATAATAGTATACTTAGCTGTAGCATCTGTATCAAGGGCAGGAGTACCATCAAACAATACTAAATCTGCGTCCTTACCAACTTCTATGGAGCCAACTCTGTCATCAACACCTATAATTTTGGCTGCATTAATGGTAAGCATATTGATAACTCTTTTAATATCCCCTCCAAATCTTATTACTTCACCGGCCTGAACTATAATAACATCTGGATTTGATATTGGACCATCTGTCATTATTGCACATTCTACTCCCCGTCTGTCGAGCTCTATGAGGCTTTCTATATCAATTTTCCCACATTCTCCCGGTAAAAGTAATACCCCTATCGGTCCATAAATTACACCTTTACAATTTGAATTTACAATATCATCGTAATAATCACTGGCTCCCCAGGCATGATCAAGAGTGAAGTTTATATCAAATTCTTCCGCTATATGAATTGTAGTTAACATATCAAACTGTTCACAGTGAACTTTCAAAGGTATCTCCTTTTTGAGTACTTTCGCTACATTTTCCAATCCCAGATCTGTTGGTATATCTTTTTTCTGCTTTTTTTCCATATATTCTCTAGCTTTTGTAAAAGTCTCTCTAATTACACTGGCAATACCCATCCGGGTCATTGGCATTTGATTTCTTTTTCCGTAAACCCCCTTAGGATTACCACCTAATGCCATTTTAAGCGCTACGGGATTTTTTATACACATATCTTCTATGTTATGCCCATGAGATTTAACAGCACATACAAGTCCTCCTATCACATTGCCACTACCGGGCGCAATTGCAGAAGTAGTAATACCTGCTTTAAGTGATCGTTTAAACATTGGTGATTTAGTATCAATAGAATAAACAGCCTCAACTTCTGGAGTAATATTGTTAGTCATTTCATTTAAATCCTGATCATTCATATCCAAACCGAACCCACCAATATGACTGTGAGCATCAACTATCCCGGGAATTGTTACCAAACCTTGAGCATCGATTACTTCTCGATTTTTGCAGTCTATTGAATTCCCAACTTCAGAGATTTTTCCATCTTCGATTAAGATATCTCCTTTTTCATACACCTTGTCAGCTGAAGTATATATTTTAGTATTCTTTATGACCAACATGTATTTTCCCTCCTGGAATTGAGTATGTTTTTCCCATCAATAAAAGTGGCTTCAATTTGAGCATTGTAGGTTTTTATAGGATTATCAGACCATATTACAATATCTGCATCTTTGCCTACTTCTATGGATCCAACTCTATCATCTACTCCCAAAATCTTAGCGGGAATAGAGGTAATCATCTTGATTACTTCATTTTCATCTAGACCATATTTATAATATAATATAGCGTTCCATAAAAGTGATTCCTTACCTGAAGCCGTATAATCTCCACAGGAACTTATAGCCACATCTACTTTTTTATTTATCATTTTTTTTACTGCCTCGAAGTCCACTTTGCTATTTTCATAAGAAATAGCAGCGGTTAGATCTCCTAATATTATACTAAAATTATCTTTAAAAATTTGACCGAGATTATCATGTACACCGAAAGCACCTGTAAAAACAATATCTACGGGAAAATCTTTTAATGCTAACTCCACTGCATCCATTTCAGCTTTAGTGCTGCAGTTTATAAGTAAAGGGAGTTTTCTTTTGATAACTTTTTGTAGTGCTTCTGATTTAGGATCATATTCTTTCTCATCTTTATCTTTGTACTCTTGTGCTTTTATCAAAGCTTCCTTTAAGAGGGCAATAGCTCCCATTTTAGTCATAGGACTCTCATTTCGACTTCCATATACTTTTTTTATAGTTTTTGTAACAGAAGATACCATACCCACCTGTTTTTTTACCAACATTTCATAAGGATGTTGCCCATAAGTTTTAAAAACTGCTGCATGTCCACCCAAAACATTGGATGTAGAAGGTGTAATTCCGGCACTAGTGACCCCATATTCAAATACTCTTTGAAATAACATACTATCATGATCAAAAGAATACATAACATCTAATTGAGGGGTCACAGGATTTGAGTGTTCACTTAAATCATCGTCTTCCCAGCCTGGTCCCTTACATCCCCATACATTAAGAGAATCTATAAAGCCAGGCATTATTACCTTCTCTTCTACATCAAATATTTCCATATCCTTCTTTGCTTCAATTGACTTAGCTATATTTTTTATCTTTCCATTCTCTATTAATATATCAGCACCTTCTAAAATATCACCTTTTCCATCATAGATTTTTCCGTTTTTTAATAAAATCATGGGACACCCCTTAATTTCTATTGAGATAATCAGCCATCAATAAACCACATTCTAGTTGAATACTGATCAATTTCTTAATAGGTACTACTTCATAGTTGATCTTTGCTTCGAGTTCTTGACTGAGTTTCTTTAATTTATCTTCAGATAATTCAAATTCTTCTTTTAATGCCTTCCCTTTGGTTGGATTATCTTCACCATTTTCCTTCATTTCAAGCAGTTCTGATTCATTCGCCCTGACTAATAGTCCATAAGAAAGCATCTTATAAAACTTTGCTATTAAAAGATTATCGAATTTTTCAGCAACCGTTGCCTTTTTAACAAAGTCCGGGTTTTCATTAACCATTTTTCTGGTAGCCTTATTGTTATCCTCAGTTTTAGTAAAAGCCTCTAAAGCTAGTCTAAAAGGATTATCTTCTTTCATATATTCAGCCGTCTTCTTTAAGCTGTCTTTGATAAATTGATCAGCTTTTTCCGAAAATTTTATTTTTTTTAAAACCGCTTCTTTTCTGCTTATATCTGACTCTGATAGGTCATTTATTCTCTTGTCATAAAAATATGGTAATTCTGTAAGTAGTGTAAAAGTATTATAACTCTCTTCAGAATAGTCAGCACTGTTAGTTCCAACCCTTATCGAATCTGCCGGATTATCGATTCCATATTTTTCTAAGTAATCATAATTTTGCCGAATTCCCAGGGCTTTATAGATGGCTGGATCGATTTCCTCGCAAAAGGGTGCTTCTGGTTCTCCTAAATTAAGAGGGATGTTCTGCTTTTCTGCTGCAAGCCTCATATCATCATATATCTCGGGAGTTTCCCTGGTTATATACCAGTAAACTCCACCAAATCCAGCATTATGAAGAGAATATATAAATTTTGGTTTAATTTCATCTATTAAATCCATCATTGCCTTAGTTTCAGGTATTGTATCATGGAAATGCAAGTTCTTATATTCAATTGGGAAGGTCCAATCAACCTGCTGATGACCGGCTGGTCTGAAAAAGTTTCTGGAATAATTATATAGGGTATAAGGTCCTTTAAACCAATCTTCATTAAGTTTTGTCCCATCTGCATCCCAGGCTTTAACTATATACCAGGTATAATCTAGTTCTCGTCTCAATTTATCATTTTCTGCAAGTTCCCTCGTGAAGTATTCAAGCAGCATAGCGCCAATCGGTTCATTAGGGTGAGGACAACCCAGCATTAGAGCATTATTTGAACCGTTACCAATTTTTAAAGAATAAAGTGGATTACTATCCCTGGTTTTGCCTATTTCAAATATATCAACTATATCAGGAAATTCATCGGCTAATTGTTGACTGTTTGAGTCCATTTCATCTACAGTTAAAAATTCTTTATAATCAGGTATATTATCTATTACATCTTCAAAAATCTTTTTCAATTTAAAACCCTCCCTCATGATCTTGTGATAGATTTGTAATTATTTATTGATAAAACCAACTATAATTAATTTTAATATCAGATAAACTGTTTTTAAAAAAAGTATAATAAAAATAATTATGACTATTTCCATAATTAAACTATTTATCCCTCTGTGGTTATCTTCTATAACTTTATTAATTCATAAAATCCCCTAGGAGGAAAACTACAAATAATAAAGATTATAAAGCTAATTGCACATTTTAAAATATGCAATTAGCCATTATATCAACAAATTACTATTTTAGATCGGTAAATGTATATTCCTGCCAACCCCATTTGCCCGCACCATCTATGGGTAGATTCTTAAACCTAGCATTGTTAGCATCATAGGCAGCATATGCAACTATGGGGAGATAGGGTAGATCTTCTGCAAGTATCGTTTGAGCTTCTTTATAATATTTTGCTCTTTCTTCTCGATCACCTGTAGAAACACCTTTTGCCAATAATTCATCATATTCTTTATTGCTGTATTCACCAAAATTACTTGGTGCACCTGTTCCAAATCTCTTCTGTAAAGCGGCTGGATCAGGACCCATAAAGCCGCCCTGTAATTCTAACATGAAGTCTTTTTGAATAGCTACTTTTTCATTCCATGCATTAAACTCATGAACCTGAACTATTAACTCTATACCAATTTCTTCTAAAGTAGATGACATCAATTTAGCAGCATCTGGATATCCATAACCTTCAAAAACATCGATGGTTAAACCAGAAATATAAAAACCATCTTCATCTTTTTCATATCCGGCATCCTCTAAAATTTGAACTGCCTTTTCTGGGTCATAATGTGGTGCTGTATCTTCACTGTTTGAAGCCCATTCAATTAAGGCAGGATACATGTTATACTCAGGTGGTTGTATACCAGCAAAAATCTTTTGTGATATCTCTTCTCTATTAATAGCAGTCGCAATTGCCCTTCTGACATTAACATCGGCTAATGTTTCATGATTTAAATTAAATAAAATTCTCATGGGAGAAGGATATTCATTTAATACTAATCTAATATCATCATTAGCTTTTAATTCAGGGACATTTGCTGAAGGTACACCTTCTAATACATCTATACTACCATTAACCAACGCCTGAACAGCTGTTGCATCATCAGGGATAATTGAGAAAATTATCCTGTCCATTTTAGGTGCTCCTTCATGATAATCTTCATTGGCGATTAAGGTTATGCTTTGACCCTGTTTGAATTCAGATAATTTAAAAGGACCTGAACCTACTGGATCCATAGTTGCTGGGTTATCTTCCCAATCCTGTCCATTATTGAAAACATGTTCAGGTAATACAAAGGTAGCATACCAGCCTAAATCAGCTATAAAGGAAACATCAGATTTATTTAGATTAAATATAACGGTATAATCATCCGGAGTTTCAATAGAATCAACAATTTGCAGTCTTGATGAAAAATAATATGAGGAATTTTCTTTAATTGTATCAAAAGTATATTTTACATCTTCACTTGTAACCGGTTCTCCATCATGCCAGTGAGCATCATCTCTCAAATGAAAAATTATTCTTTTTCCTTCCTCTTCTACATCCCATTCGGTAGCCAAATCAGGTATTACCTGTTTACTGGCATCCAATTTTACAATCCTATTATAAATATTCTGTACAATAGCATAAGCAAAATCGTCTGCTAGTGTATCTGGGTTAAAAGACATCGGATCTCCCATTGCCCTAACTATCAATGTCTTATCTCCAGACTGAGCATTAACATTAAAACTGCTTCCTAAAACAACAACGCCTACCAAAATAAAAATTGCCATCGATAAAAAAAGTTTTCTCTTCATCTTGTTCCTCCTTTAATTATTTTTATAATCTATCACAAGTTACCTTATGACCATTACCTAAATCATATGTGTCTGGGTACTTATTGAAGCATTTTTCTGTGCTTTTATAACAACGAGGGGCAAAATAACATCCAGGACCCGGATCAATAGGTGTAGGAGGTTCTCCTTTAACCTCTATCTTATTCATTACATATTCCGGATCAATAGAACCACAATATGAGATCAAAGTTTGCGTATAAGGATGTTGTGGATCATTAATAATTGTATTCACATCACCATATTCAACTATCCTGCCCAAATACATGACAGCTATATTATTAGCGACGTATCTTGTTAAAGGAATATCATGACTAATAAATACTACCGCAGCATCATTTTCTCTACTTAATTTCAAAAGCATATCTATAATTTCTAACCTAACAGAAACATCCAGCATTGATACAGGTTCATCTGCTATAATGAATTGAGGATCGACAGACATAGCCCTTAATATAGAAATTCTCTGCAATTGACCTCCAGATAGTTCATGGGGATATCTCTTCATTATATCTTCAGCAGGACGTAATTCTCCATATTCGAGAGCTTCTAATGTTTTTTTTCTTCTCTCTTTTTTAGAATTACCGATAGAATGAATATTTAATGGTCTCATTAAAATTTTTTCAATAGTATCCCGAGGTGTAAAAGAATCATAGGGGTTTTGAAAAATAATCTGTACTACCCTTCTGAACTGTTTGTAATTATCTTTTAGAAGATTACCGGTGGAATTACCATCTATATATATGTCTCCATCTGTCGGTTCTTCCAGCCTAACTAAGACTCTACCTAAAGTTGATTTGCCACAACCAGATTCACCAATTACCCCCAGCACTTCTCCCTTCTGCAGTTTTAATGATACATCATCAACGGCTTTAACATATTTGTTCTGATTAAAGATTCCTTTTTTAACAGGATACCATTTTGAAACATTATCTATTTTTATATAAGAACTACTCTCTACCATTTAATTCCCACCTCCATACAGGTGACAATTTAAGAGTCTTCCCTCTTCTTTTAATTGTTTGGGCTTCTTATTTTTACAAATATCCATAACATGATCACACCTCGAACTAAAAATGCACCCTTCATATTTTTGAGATAAATCAGGTAAAAAACCACTTATACCCTGCAGCTCTTTATTTTCACCCTTAAGAGATGGAAAAGAGTTTAACAAACCTTTCGTATAAGGATGAAGTGGGTTTTTTAAAACATCTTTAACTAAGCCAACCTCCATAATCTCTCCCGCATATATAACAGCAACCTTATTACAGGAAGTGGCAACTACTGACATATCATGAGTAATCATAATCCGGGTCATATCGAGTTCTTTTTCCATCTTAACGACTTCATCAAGTATTTCTCCCTGGGTTACAACATCTAAAGCTGTTGTGGCTTCATCCATAACTAAAAGTTCAGGATCATTAATGAGACTTACAGCTATAGATACCCTCTGTAACATACCGCCTGATAGTTCATGCGGATAAGAGCTATAAACCCGATCAGATAATTTAACGAGTTCGAGAAGATAAGAGAACTTCTCAAATATTTCCTTTTTTTTGGCACCAGGCTCATGTACCCTGTAAATATCTTCAACCTGAGTTCCTATTTTATGGACCGGGGAAAATGAGTTCATTGATTTCTGAAAAACTGCAGATAATTCTTTCCATCTGATTTTTCTTAATTCTTTTTCAGATAACTTAACAAGGTCTTTCCCTATAAAATTTGCGGCCCCAGATATTTCAGTGGTTTTTAGTGGTAAAAGCCTGAGTAATGCCATAGCCAATGTTGACTTCCCAGAACCTGATTCCCCCACAAGACCTAAGGAATCTCCTTTATTTATCTTAAAGCTTGCATTTTTAACAGCATATACTCTTTGATGCTTATTTACATATGTAACATTGAAATTTTTTAAGTCTAAAACTGTTTTGCCCATCAACTACACTCCTTTTCCAACGGAATGCTTGGGATTCATAACGTGATTCAAACCATCACCAAGTAGATAAAATATAGTAACTGTAATTACAATGGCTATCCCTGCGAAAAATGCTATCCACCAGGCACTGGTTAGATAAGATTTTCCCTCATATATCATCTGTCCCCAACTTATTATATTGGGATCCCCCAAACCTAAAAAACTTAAACTTGCTTCAGTTAATATGGCGTTAGCCATGCCAACTGTTGTATTAGCTATAACGGGAAATATACCGTTAGGAATTATATATTTAAAAAGCAGCTGGGGTTTATTTTCACCCATGGCTGTAGCGGCTTTAACAAATGTTCTTTCTCTTAATGATAGGGCTTCCCCCCTCATCAATTTTGCATTTCTCGGCCAGGTAGTAAGACCTATTACAATCATTACATTGTAAATACTATTGCCAAATAATGAGATAATCAACAATATTAAAAAAAAGGTAGGGAGCATCATAAATACATTTATTATCTCTGAAAGAATTTCATCTACAATACCACCAAAAAAACCGGCAATACCTCCGATTATTATTCCGATCAAACCAGATATCAGAGCAGAAATAACAGCCACCTGTAGGGAAGTCCGTGCCCCATATATAATCATACTAAATATATCCTGACCCATTTTATTAGTACCTAATAGGTGGCCATTTTCACCTATTTCATTTAATATATCTGGTCCATAATTATATGGATTTTGAGGAGCAATAACCGGCGCCAGGGCAACAACTGATAACAAAAATATTATTCCTAAGATTCCAAAAAAAAGTTGTTTGTCATTTAAAATAGTTTCTATCATTTACAGTTAGTCCTCCTTAATATCTAATTCTTGGATCTAACATTGCATATAATATATCAATTATCATCATCATAACTGCAATTGATACCGACATTATAAGGTAAATACCCATTAATGTCGGATAGTCTCTTTGATTAATAGCAGTAAGAACAAGTCGGCCTGTTCCAGGCCATGCAAACACTATTTCTATTAGTACTACACCTGTGATTAAATAAGCTAAAGATATACCAAAAGTTGTAACTGTAGGTAAAATAGCATTTTTGAAAACATATTTGTTAAATATTTTTTTCTCTCTCATACCGGTTGCCCTCAATGTAAGGATGAAATCCTCGTTAATTACCTGAAGCACCGAAGATTTGGCAATTCTAAAATATAAGGGGATCTGGATTAAAACTAAAGTACTAACAGGCAATACCATGTGTTTTATAACATCCCAAACATAGGCCAAACCAGTATATGAAGTCCTGACATTTGTCATCCCATATGTAGGAAGTATTTTCAAAACAGTAGAAAATAAAATAATAAAGAGCAGTCCCAACCAAAAAGAAGGAACAGAATTTAATATGTAAGAAAACCCTGAAAATATTAAGTCTATAATGCTGTCTTCTTTCCGTGCGGCAATAATACCCATTATTGTACCGATTAGAAGTGAAAGTATTGCAGATGTTAAGACTAAGAGAATCGTCGCGGAAAGTTTTTCGGTGATCATTTTAATAACAGGACGATTATAAATGATTGATATTCCCAAATCACCCTTTAATGCATTTTTTAGATAAGTAAGATACTGCACAGGTAACGGTTCATCCAAACCATATTTTTCTTCCAATGCAGCCCTTAATTCAGGATCATCAGTTTCCTGACCCATAAGAGTCTTTACGGGATCACCTGGAGCTATATTTATTATTACAAAATTGATAGAAAAAACTATTAATATTGTTATTATCCCTGTTAAAACCCTCTTTCCTATGTACCTCTTCAACTATCCTTACCTCCTTTTAGTATTAAAAATTTAAGAAATTATTAACCTAAAAATAGATAAAATTTATATTCTGTCTAATTTATTAAAAAAATTATATAGTTGAATCATAATTAGTCAGCTTAATATTAACAGCTTTAACAACTTTTAATATCCTTTTTTCAAACAGGCTAAGTTATAATTCAA
>JAGYMU010000029.1 GCA_018399995.1 Halanaerobiales bacterium
GTTATCAAAAAATATCAATATGCTGAAAAGCTAATTTTCTGTTTAGCTTTTTTGAAAGCAACTTTCTCAAAAAATTTTTTAATTCTTGATTGTTCTTTAATCATCTTTCTCTAAATTCATCTTTAAAATAACAAGTAAACACAATTTTATGGCTATACTGTAAAAAAACTTTTTGAGCAAAATCCCTATTTTAAGTTATTCTTTTAAAAATTAACTTAATTTTATAGATGTTTTAAACCGTATATCGAAATATAATTATATTATCCCGTACAGTAATTACTATTTCCCTTTGTAAACTTCTTTAACTTTACTGTTAATTTTCTATTTAGAAAATAATACAATTAATCTTTTCTATTATACTCATGGTCTATTTTTAATATATTTTCTATAAGCAAATATAATAAAAGTAATTGTACAAATTCCTAAATATGCGAGCATAAAATACTTACCATTGAAATTTGAAACCTTATGGATACCCACCACATTGATGGCAATTATACCCAAAAGATAAGTTGCTGGAATTAATACTAATACATACGGAGATAATTTCTCAGCCTTTTTACTGATCAAAATAAAAAGAAATCCTGTAAGATAATTTGATATACCAAAAACTGCCAGTAAAAATAATTGATCCTGAGCAGCAAAAGATAGATTCAACCTTGCAATATTATTTGCAGCCCAATTAATATTAAATGTATGCATAAATCCCCTCAAGATATCTATTATTCCTAACGAGAACAATACTATTGACGGTAATCGATATATATTTCTTTTTTTAGCCATATGGCCTTCCCCTCTTTCTTTTAACAAACATTTTTATTATTATGACATGTTGTCATTTCTTATTAATTATATATGACACGTTGTCATTTGTCAATATTTTATTCTTCTTTCTCTTTAAATATTTTTTTGACATATCGTAAGGAATCATTTATAATATATATCATAATGACAGAGTGTCATTATGATATATATTTACTGAGGAGGATATAAAATGCCTAAAGAATTATTTTTTAATATTGATCAAAAGAAAAGAAAAAAAATTATGCTGTCAGCCTTAAAAGAATTCTCAAATAAGATTTATACCGAGGCTTCAATAAACAAAATAGTCCAGAATGCTGATATTTCGAGAGGGAGTTTTTATCAATATTTTGAGGATAAACAAGACATATATTTTTATGCAGTTGATTCCATATTTATCAAAAAATCATACTCTTATATCAAAAAATTAGTTGCCGATAGTAATAATGACATTTATGATATTTTTAGAAAGTTTTTTAAATTTAACTTACAATTAATAACAGAGAGCGAATATAGTGAATTTTTCAAAAATTTATTTTTGAGTTTAAACTATGAAATTTCACGTCATTTAAATATTAGCATTAATAAATTCAAAGAAGAATTATTACAAAAAATTTTAAATAACAGTTACAGGGTAATTCTTACAAAAAATGAAGATTATGCACGAGAAATGATTAATATATTACAGTTAATAAATAAAAATTTGATTTCAAAAAAAATAATAGAAAATATTGGCCAACAAAAAATTATGGAGTTATATGATATAAGTATAAGAATTTTAAAAAATAATAATTAAGCATCAAAATTATAAATTATAATTAAACATATCTATAAATTAATATTACCCAAGCTTTTAAGACTTTCTAAATAAAGTTGAACAGCAGTACTTAATACTTTTTCATCAAAATCAAAATTACTGCTGTGGTGACCTGCTTTAATATCACTACCAAACATCAAATAACAGGCCTGACCGCCCTGATTTTGTACCTTCTCCATTAACAAACTAACATCTTCTGAGCCTCCCAGTCTGTCCTCTTTTATTATATGCTTTATATCTTTAACATTTTTAGCTGATCCTTTCACTATATCAATTAATTTTTGATCACTTTTGACAGCAGATGCTTCTCCCACAATTTCCATTTTTACTGAAACATTGAACATATCTTCAATACCTTTAAAAACATCCTTAACCTTCTTAAATAAATATGAAATTACTTCATCGTTTTCACCACGTATTTCCATTTCAATTTCTGCATTTTCAGGGACCAGATTTCTGTAAGTTCCTGCCTTCAACCTGCCCACATTTAATCTTGACATACCGCTACCATGTTGAGTCAGAGAATATAATGCTGAAACAGCATTAACTGCTGCTAATAAAGCATTTTGCCCCTCTTGAGGTGCAGCTCCTGCATGGGAAGATTTGCCCTGAATACTAATATCTAATTTTTTTGTATACAAAGAATTAGTTATCCCACATATTATCTGTCCTGTTGTATCTGATTTAAACCCGATATGACCAGATAAAAAATAATCTACAGTTTCTAATATATCTGTATCTGCCATTGCCCTGGCTCCTCGTACGCCTTCTTCAGCCGGTTGAAATATGAATATTACTTTACCCCGCAATTTATTTTGTACAAAAAGTTCTTTAACACATTTGGCCAGGCCTAAGCCAATAGCTATATGTCCATCATGACCACAACTATGCACTGCATGAGGATTGATAGAACTAAAATTCTCTCTCATTGGTCTGTGCTTATCTGAACAATCTTCCCGGGCACCAATAGCATCAATATCAAATCTTAAAGCCGTAGTTGGGCCTGGCTTATTAGACTTAATAGTGGCGACAACCCCTGTATAACCATCTTTTATTTCATCTAAGAGTTCAGGATCAGCACCCCATTTATAGGCCCTTTTGCTGGCTTCTTTAAACTCTGAGTCAGTGGGTAGTCCCTGTCGTGAGGACTCCTTAAGAATCTGTTTTCCATATTTTAAATCATAAGCAAGATTATCTAGATACTTAATGATTTCTACTGTTGTATAAAGCTCCAACCAGCCTCTCTCCGGATGCTTATGGAATTTTCGTCTTAAATTAATTAATTCTTCTTTTTTAGTATTAACGATTTTATTTAATAAGTTCAACTTACCTCTCCCTCCAGCAGATCAACTTTATTTTTTAACTTAAAACTTTTAAATATCATGCATCGTTTTTTTATCTAAAAACCTTTGATGCCAGCTAAAAGCATCTTCTAAATTATGAGGTGTATGACCACCTTTTCTTTTTGCTTTATTGTAATATTCTTTGAGCTTTTCTCTATAATCAGGATGTGCACAATTATTGATAATTTCAAGCGATCTTTCTCTAGGAGATAGTCCCCTTAAATCTGCTCTCCCCTGTTCTGTAACTATCAGATCAACATCATGTTCAGTATGATCTGTATGGGAAACCATCGGTACTATCGTTGAAATATCACCATCTTTAGCAGTGGAAGGGGTAACAAAAATACTCAAATAAGCATTACGGGTAAAATCACCAGAACCCCCTATCCCATTAACCATATTTGTGCCCATCAGGTGTGTTGAATTCACATTACCATAGATATCAATTTCTAAAGCAGTATTGATAGCAATACTGCCCAATCTTCGAATAATCTCTGGATTATTACTTATCTCCTGAGGACGTAATATTATTTTATCTTTGTAGTAATCTATTTTTTCAATAAAATTTCGATAAGCTTCCGGTGAGAGGGTAATTGAAGTTCCCGATGCTATTTTAATCTTACCACAATCGATCAAATCAAAAACGGCGTCCTGGATAACTTCTGAGTAAAAACGAAGATCGTTAAAAGAAGAATCCTTAAGACCTGATAGTACCGCATTGGCAATTGAACCTACCCCGGATTGAAGTGGTAATAAATTTTTAGGAAGATTATTTTTTTTAACTTCTTGACTAAAAAACTTTATAATATTATCTGCTATATATCTGCTGGTTTCGTTTTGAAAGACCGATAAACATATATCATCCTTTTGGTCAGTTATGACAACTGCTGCAATTTTTCCATCTGCAACTTCTATATAATGATTACCTATTATATCATGAACCCTCTGAAGGGGAATGGGTTTTCTATGTGGAGGATCCTCCGGTTGATAAATATCATGATAACCTTCTAGTTCAGCTGGTTTATTCATATTAATTTCAACAATAATTTGATCAGCCTCTGATGCCAAAGTCGGTGAGATCCCTACAGAAGTAGTTGGTATTATATTCCCCTCTCTGGTTATTTGAGCAGCTTCAATAATAGCATAATCTATTTTGCCGTAATAACCATATCTTATTTCTTGAGGGAAGTGACTAAGGTGTATATCTTTATAGGCAGTATAACCGCTGTTAATACCCTTACGTAAATTAGCATCAGACTGATAGGGATATCTTCTTTTAATAATACCCGCTTCAGCCAGTTTTCCATCTAATTCACAACCAACAGAGGCCCCTGTTAATAAAGTTATATTACAATCATGACCTGAACATTTGATTCTTTCAGCTAAAGCAGTGGGAACAGCTTTGGGATATCCTGAAGGGGTAAAACCGCTACAACCTACTGTCATCGAATCTTTTATTAAAACAGCTGCTTTATCTGCTGTGCAGATCTTTTTGTATAAACTCTTATCTCTAATTCTATCTTTCATAAGGTTCATCTCCCACTCAATATAAAGTTTTATGTTTTCAACCAGAAAAATTATAAGTTAAGATACGATGATAAGAAAATACAAACTATATTATTAAAAGGTTAAAAACAATATTAGAGAGGATTACTTTTTAAAGACAACAATAAATCTACCGCCAATTTGAATCTCGGCTCAATTGTATCTAATTCTAAATATTCATCCACACTATGGGCTTCGCCTCCGGCTGGTCCCAAACCATCAATAGAAGGTACACCTTGATTGGCAGTAAAATTAGCATCTGAACCGCCACCAGTTGACTGCCAGTTTATATCCATACCATACTCCTGAGCTATCTTATCAACCCTCTCCCACAACCTCATAGTTTTTGGGGAGGGATTCATAACAGGCCTCATTCCTCTGTGCACAACATCTGTTTTAATACCTTTTACAAAGGGATTTTTTTGAAGCTTTTCGAGCTTATCTTCAACCTTTTTTCTCTCTTTTTCACTTTTGAACCTTAGATCAAGACTGGCGGTTGCTTCTGCAGGTATCACATTAGAAGCAGTACCAGCTTCTATTAAATTAAGACTTACACTAGTCCCTATCTCATAATTATTAAGTTTATCTAATTCTACTATCCAGTTACCCAGTTCTACAACTGCATTTATCCCTTTTTCAGGTTCAACACCTGCATGTGCTGCCCTGCCTATAAACTTCAGATTATAACCTGAAATACCTTTACGCTCCAGGACACAATCCCCATTAGCTCGACCAGGTTCAAAGACAAGGCTAACTTTACTGTTTTCAGCCTTTTCTTTTATCAAAGTTCTGGAATTTTTAGAACCGATCTCTTCATCACCATTTAAAACTATACATATAGATAAAGGATCTTCAGTAACTTCATCCTCTACAGCTTTGATTATATAATATATCAACAACAAACCTGATTTCATATCAATCACACCAGGTCCATGGGCCCGTCTGCCCTTAATAGAGAAAGGCCTCTCTGCAGCTGTTCCTTTAGGAAAAACCGTATCCATATGCCCGATAAGCAATACATCATATTCTTCTGTATCTGTATTTGTGATCTCAAGGCTGCAGCCTGTATCTGAATCATTACTGATAAAATGCCTCTTAACCTTAAAATCTAAATTTTTATATTTCTTTTCAAAAAAATCAGCCACCCTGCTAATTCCTTTAATATCTTCACTTCCACTATCTATGTTGACTATTGTTTCAAGATCAGATAAATAATCATCTAAATCAAATTTCATCTAACTCCTCCTCATAAAATATACTTATATATATAAATAGGAAAACATTTTTAAAAACCTTAAATAGAGACTTTATATATCTGCTAAATCTCTATAAAAACTATCTTATATTATTAAACTCATTATTAATCTCTTCTCTTAATTCTGGGTTTGTTAAAATATCATAACCGGTCATAGCTAAACCCTTGGCTGCCTTGATAATCACTTCTTCAGCCCGAGGAGCTATAGCAGCCTCTGCAAATTTTTCTGTATGGGCTGGAACATCCTCTTCAACGATCTTTAAATAGGAGTGAATGGCCGGCAGTTCCATTGTAACATTACCAATATCTGATGATCCCAGGTTCATATCTGGATCAGGATAGTTCATTTTTTCATGCAATCTTTCCATATTCATTTTGAATTGCTCTGCCATCTTCATGTTGGGGTATCTCTCTGCATAAATAATACCCTCTTTGACCTCAGGTACTGCTCCTGTGAGAATATGAGCAGCTTTAGTTACAGTTATAATCTTTTCTATTACCTCTTCTAAACCATCACGAGTAGTTGCTCTGACAGTAAATTCGGCGGCTGCATAATCTGGAATAATATTGGAAGCCTCGCCTCCCTCTGTGATAATCCCATTTACCCTGGTATTTTTAGCAAAATCAGAACGCAAGGTATCGATACCTCTAAAAACTTCTAATAAAGCCTTTAGGGCATTTATGCCATCCCCTGGACTTGATGAATGAGCTGCTTCACCCTTAAATTCAATTACTAGCTTGCTGGCAGCTAATCCTCCCCGCCCGATTAAGTTAATAGAACCAGGATGAATCATAAGGGCATAATCTATATCATCAAATTCACCCTCTTCTAAGAGGATAATTTTCCCTCCTCCTCCTTCTTCAGCCGGTGTACCAAGCAGTATAACCTCTCCTGCTAAGTCCTTGATCACCTTACTTAAACCGATAGCTGCACCGACAGCACTGGTTGCTATAATATTATGGCCACAGGCATGACCCTTACCGCGGAGAGCATCATATTCAGCTAAAAATGCAACCCGAGGACCCGGCTTTTTTACTTTAAACCTTGCCTTGAAGGCTGTTTCTAATCCACCGGAGTTATCCTCTATCTTAAAATCGTGTTCTTTTAATATTTCTTTCAACCAATTAACTGCCTTAAATTCTTCAAAACACAGTTCGGGGTTAGAATGAATATCTTTACTCAATTTAATTAAATCAGCTTCAATTTTATCAATACTTTTCTGGATATTATCTTTATAATCATCCATTTTTTCACTTCCCAATTCTATTTTTAATCATAATTTAATTTATTATTCATATATATATCATATGATATTTTTAATATCATAAAAGATGACAGGCTACCATATGATCTTCTTCTATCTCAACTAATTCAGGCCTTTCTTCTTCACATATCGGCATACTATAAGGACACCTACTGTGAAAACAGCAGCCCTGCGGTAGATTCACGGGATCAGGAACCTGTCCTTCTAACTCAATTATTTCATCGAGATTGGCTCCATCAATGGTTGGAACTGCAGAAAACAGTGCCTTTGTATAGGGATGTTGAGGATCACTGAATATTTTTTCCTTATTTCCTTTTTCCACCAAAAATCCCAGATACATAACTCCCAACCTATCACTTATATGTTTTACAACAGATAGATCATGAGCAATGAAAAGATAGGAAAAATGAAATTCTTCTTTGAGATCCATCAAAATATTTAAGATCTGGGCTTGGATGGAAACATCCAGAGCTGAAACCGGTTCATCGGCAATAATAAATTCTGGTTCAACGGCCAAAGAACGGGCAATCCCTATTCTCTGCCTTTGACCTCCACTAAATTGATGGGGAAACCTGTAAGCATGTTCGCGCCGCAGTCCTACTTTTTCAATGATATCAAGCATCTTTGCATAGGCTTCTTTCCGGTCAGATACAATATCATGAAATAACATCGGTTCCATAATAATATCCTGTAACCTCTGTCTGGGATTTAAAGAAGCATAAGGATCCTGAAATATCATCTGAATATTTCTTCTAACCGGTAACATTTCCTTATAGTTGTAGTTACTAATATCTTCTCCATTAAATATTATTTTTCCAGATTCTGGTTCATATAACTTAATAATAGTTTTAGCGGTAGTTGATTTACCACAACCGCTTTCACCGACCAGCCCAAAAACCTCTCCTTTTTTTATGGAAAAATTAACACCATTAACTGCTTTAACCCTTTTATTTACAAAGCTAAATTTGCCGTTTTTAAATTTTATTTTATCAAGAAAGTCAGAGTGCAGGTCAAATCTTTGTTTTAGATTTTCAACCTTCAATAAATTATTCATGGCTACCCTCCCTGCTCAGAGGATAATGACAGGAAACCCTGTGACCCTCATAAATTTCTCTTATTTTTGGTTCTTCTTTCAAACAGCGCTCCTGACAATAATCACAGCGTGGAGCATAGTTACATCCTTTTGGTAGTTCAAACATGTTAGGTACCATACCCTCTATCTGGGATAAGCGTTTTTTTTGATCATTCAATCTGGGTATCGAGTTCAATAAACCGTAAGTATACGGATGGATTGGTTGATGGATTAAATCATCAATTTTACCTGTCTCCATAACCTGTCCACAGTACAATACTATCGCCCTATCGACCATCTCAGCCACAACTGCCAGATCATGGGTGATTAAAAGCAGAGAAGTATTTTTTTCCTTTACAAGCTTTTTCATCAGTCTTAAAATTTGGGCCTGTATTGTTACATCTAGAGCTGTTGTCGGTTCGTCAGCTATTATTAATTCTGGCTCTGCAGCTAAAGCAGCCGCTATTATAGCCCTTTGTCTCATACCACCACTAAATTGATGAGGGTAGCTTTTAAGGCGGGCTTCTGGTTGGGGAATACCAACATCATCAAGCAGATTAATACAGCGCTGTTTGCGCTGTTCTGCATTCATATTAGTATGAATTTTTAATACTTCTCCTATTTGCTGTTGTATTGTATATAACGGATTCAATGAAGTCATGGGGTCTTGAAAAATCATAGATATCTTACTACCCCTGATTTTTTTCATTTCTTTTTCACTTTTATTAACTAGATTCTCACCATTAAATAAAATTTCTCCATTTTCTATTTTGCCGGGATCATCTATCAATTTCAAAATGGAAAAGCCCGTTACAGATTTACCTCCGCCTGATTCCCCTACAATGCCTAAAATCTCACCCTTGTTTAATTTAAAGCTGACACCATCAACTGCTTTTACAATTCCTTTGAATGTATGAAAGTATGTTTTTAGATCCTTTACTTCTAATAATTTTTCTACCATCTATTTCACCTCAATCTATTTTAACCTGGGATTTAATTCATCTCTCAGAAAGTCACCCAGCATATTAATTCCAAAAACTAACAACATAATAAATAAACCGGGAAAGGTTGATGCCCACCATAAACCACTAAATAAAACATCAAAGCCATTTTTAACTAAAAGACCGAGTGAAGGCCTGGTTACCGGTACACCAACTCCCAAGAAACTCAGGGTGGCTTCAGTTAAAATAAAGGTACCAACCTGGATAGTTGCAATTACGATCATGGATGTCATGACATTAGGCAGAATATGCTTGGTAATTATTTTTCGGCTGGGTAAGCCGATCACTTTTCCAGCTTCTACATATTCCTTTTTTTTCTCAGAAAGGGTGGCACCCCTTACAGTCCGGGCATATATGACCCATCCGACCAGGGTTAGAGCAATCAATAAGTTATCTATACCACGTCCTGCGATTGACATTATAAAAAGCGCAATCAAGGTCGCGGGAAAGGATAACTGTATATCAGCAATTCTCATAATAAAGGAATCTATCTTACCTCCAAAATACCCTGCGGCTAAACCCAGTACTGTTCCAATAAAAGATGATAACAGCATACCTGTCAGCCCGATAAACAAAGAAATTCTGCTTCCATAAACTACACTGCTCAATATATCTCTGCCCTGTGAATCAGTTCCCAGGGGAAACTTCCATTCTCCCCCATCTACCCAGGCAGGTGGTTTATAAGCATCCATAAGCTGTATTTCACTTAAGTTATAGGGATTCTGTGTAACCAACAGGGGTCCAATAGTTGCCATCAGTAAAAATATGATAATTATTATGGTTCCAATAATTGCCGGTATATTCCGCTTGTAATTAAAGAAAAATTCCGATTCCAAAAATTCTTTTAATCTATTTTTCTTTTTAATCTCTATATCTTTCCCTATTTTATTTGTTTCAGCCATTTATATCACCTCAAATCAATACGAGGGTCTATACTCGTATACACAATATCTACAATAAAATTTAGTAAAACAAATATAAAAGCTACAATCATTAAATAAGCAACCATAACCGGTCTATCAGATCTATTGATAGAGTCTATTAGCAACTTACCCATACCAGGCCAGGAAAATATGGTTTCCGTTACAGTTGCAAAAGCAATTATTTTACCAATTTGAATGCCAAAAACGGTAATAACAGGAATAAGTGCGTTTTTTAAAGCATGTTGAAATAATAAAGAATTCTGCAGCACTCCTTTAGAACGGGCAAACTTAATATAATCTTGTTTCATAACCTCCATCATACCAGCTCTTGTCAATCTTAAAAGAATCGCTAAACTCTGAATTGAAAGCATCACAGCCGGTAATATAATATGTTTGAATCCATCAGCAGTAAATATGCTTATCCTCATACCTAAAAAGTTGACTACCTCACCCCGACCCGAGGAGGGCATCACCCTAAAATGAACTGCAAAAACAAATATTAACATCATTCCCACCCAGAAATTAGGTAGTGAAATTCCGAGGAGAGAACCAAGCATAATGGTCTTACTGCTTCTCTTATTAGGAAAGGCACCTGCAAAAACACCGAGTGGTATAGCAACAATAATCGAGAGCAAAACTGAAACAAATACGAGTTCTAAGGTTGCCGGCATCCTTTCTATTATTAACTTTATGGCTGATTGTTTAAAAACATAGGATTTACCAAAATCCCCTCTCAGTATATTCTTAACGAAAATGAAGTACTGAGTTATTAAGGGTTTATCTAATCCCAGTTCTGTCCTGGCCCTATCTATTTGAGCCTGAGTAGCATCCGGGGTAACCATCATTAGTACCGGATCACCGGTAAAACTCATCACAAAAAATACAATAATTGATACAACAAATAATACTAAGATCATTTGATATAAACGTTTTGTAATATATTTGAACATTTACCCTATCCTCCCTTCTTGAATCTAATAGGAGGCGGGATCACTCCGCCGTCCTTGACCAACACTTCTCATAAATTGTGGTTAAGTAAATGTCTTCTCAAATGTCATTATATAAATTTTTAATAATCAAATAACTATAGGCAAAATTAAGAATTTATGCCGATATATATAAAACTATTATTATAAGTTCAGCAAAACTAATAAATACTGAGCTAAAATTAAAAGAGGGAGGTTGCCCTCCCCCATTGATTAGACTATTTATTAATACTCATTTCAAAAGCAAATACAGCATTATCAACTCGGGGTGTAAATTCAACATATGATTTTTTAGCCATTAGATCTTCTTGATAATATAATGGAATTAGAGCTAGATCATCAAAAGCAATCTGAGTGGCTTCTTGTAAATGTTGATCTCTTTCTTTTAGAGAAGCAGTATTATTGGAAGCTATAACTGCCTGATCAAAATCATCATTTGTATAATGACCTCTATTAGAGCCGCCTAATCCTTCATATTTATCTCTGGTTACCAAAAATACTTCATACATTCTACCACTGTCACCTGTAGTTGCAGACCATCCGGACATGACAAGACTTGATTTGTCACCAGGTCTGACATAATCAAAGAAGACAGATTTAGGCATCAGATTAAGTTCAACATTAATACCTATTTTGGAAAGCTGACTGGCAATAGCCTGGGCTACTTCAGCATCATTTACATATCTATCATTTGGTGCATCCAGGGTAACAGTAAATCCATCTGGATAACCTGCTTCTGCCAATAGTTCTTTTGCTTTTTCGGGATCATGGTGATATCTTTCTATTCCATCTACATAACCTAAGAGGGTAGAAGGCACATATTGATCAGCGGGATATGCATGGCCATTCATCGTAAACTCAACAATCTCATCCACATTAATACCGTAATAAATAGCCTGCCTTACTCGAAGATCCTGCATTGGGTTACTTTCTAAATCTATCGTAGGTGACTTTTCTCTCCAGCCATCAACATGAAGATATATCAACCTCAAACTCGGTTTTTCAATCAGAGTTAGATCGTCATTACTGGCAATTCTCTCTGCATCCCTAACAGATACATCATTAATCAAATCAACATCTCCACTTAAAAGAGCAGCTGTTCTGGTTGCATTATTTGTGATAGGTCTGAAGGTAACCTTTTTGATCTCAGGCGCCCCATCCCAGTAATCTTCATTAGCTACCATGGTTATATGATCTGATTTGATCCATTCTACAAGTTCGTAGGGACCTGTACCGACCGGTTCCATGTTTAACTTTTCGTCCCCAACTTTCTCTGCATATTCTTCATCTACAATCATTATTTTTTGCAAATCCCTAAGTAATACAGCATAGGGTTTTACTGTTTCTATTTTTAAAGTATAATCATCTACTACCGTAACTTCTTCTATATTTGCTACATGACTTGCAATAATAGTATCTCTAATTCTATCTACTGAATATTTAAAGTCAGAGGCGGTAAATTCATTACCATTATGAAATTTAACTCCTTCTTCTAAATAAAATACCCATTCAGTATCACTATTTCTCTCCCAGCTTTTTGCTAAAGATGGAACAATTTCCATATCAGCTGTATGGTTAACTAGAGAATCATATATGTGTTTACATAACATATTTGTTGTAGTCTCATTTTGCTGATGAGGGTCAAGGTAAAGGGCATCATTAGCAAGGCCAACAACCAACTCATCATCCTGTGCAAAACCATATGAACCTACTGCGATAGTCAATAAAAGTGTGATAATAACTACAATTAATCCTTTTTTATACATCTCTACTTTCCTCCTCGTTTTTTATATTAACCTTTTAGATATAAGAGATTAATATTTAGATAAATCAATTACTTGCTTCTCTTAACCTTCGTGAACAATTTGGTCATACTCTCCTTATTTACTAATCACTTTCTAATTGATTTGACAGTTTTCAATCAGCAGTTTAAATACCTTTAACTGTCTGGGATATTTATCTGCCATCATCTCTGGATGCCATTGTACTGCCATTAAAAATGGGTAATCCTTATGTTCAATTAACTCGATAACACCTCCTTTTGCACTTCCAAATTCCTGAAGTCCCTCCCCTAAATCATTGATAGCCTGATGGTGAAAACTATTAACCAGCAGTTCTTCATTTTTAATTACTGAATAAAGTTTACTATCAGTAGATATTTTTAAAGGGTGACAGGGACTATATTTGGGCAGCATCTTACAAAAATGTTCCTGAATGGTTAATCCACTTTCACCTATATCTTGATATAGGCTTCCTCCAAAAAAAACATTAATCAATTGAAACCCCCGGCAGATCCCTAGGACTGGCTTTCTCTGTGCAAGAATTTCACTTAATAATCTCAGCTCAAATCTATCTCTTTCCGGGTTGATCTGTTTTAAGCTGCTCTTAATTGGAGCATTAAAATTCATGGGGTTAACATCAGTCCCCCCAGCCAGGATAAATCCATCCATCTCTTTTACAATCTCATCTAGGTATTCTACTTCATCTATTAAGGGAATGGGGAGGGGCAATCCGCCTGCTTTCAGAACAGATCTTGAATAGTCCATGGTCGAAACCATTAAATCTTGCCCAGGTAATCCCCTAATCTGTGGTCTATTTAGCTCTTCATTTTTAACGAAATATGATGTAATACCAATTTTTGGTCTCATTATTAATCCCCCATCTACTGTGGAAATCTGTCAATAAAATTAAAAAAATAAAGCGGTAAATAAAATATAAACCGCTTCTTAACAAGCCTCTTAATCTAATTATAACAAGATGTTTGAAAATATCTACACTTAAATTAAATAAGTCTAAATAAAACATTTTCCTATAAGCAAAAAGTTTTAGTGTAAAACCAATAAATCGTAGACAGCAAATTTAGTGCTTTAGTGCTTAAAATAAAAAAAGGCTTATTATTTATATATGCAGATTTCATTCCAGTTGAATTATGGTATCTAATAATTTTTATTTTTTTCACTTAACCGCCAACTAAGTGATTACAGGAATTCCTCTTATTGAAATTAATTACTAATTGTAATTTTATCGCTAAATTATCACTATTATTGTAATAAAAGGGTTAAAAGGTATACCCTTTAAAACCTTTTAACCCTCTTTTACCGTCTTCAATAACTCTGCTCCGAGCTCTGTGATCCGGGTACCACTGCGGCCCCTCTGCCTGATAACCAGTTCATATTCTTGGAGGTCTTTTAAAATTTTTCTGACCTCCTGTTCACTTATAAATATATTTTGTTTTTGGGCAGTCCGGGCAATACTCCTTCTCCCTGCCCTTTTTTTCTCATCATATCTCTTTTGTAATTCTTTTAAAACGAAAATATAACTATCAAACTGTTTTTTGGCTGTTTTCCTTAAATTTTTAAGTAGTTCCTCTTTTTCTTCTCCTTGATATAGGTTACCCTTTTGTTCATTTAAGGTAAAAGGAAGATCATCGATTCTAATTATATCTTTTCTTAAGTTGGCCAGATACTCGATATAATTTCTCAACTCCCTTATATTCCCTTCCCAATTATGGTTAAAAAAAGTTTCTGTCACCAGGGGTGAGAGCTTAATGTTTGTATTAAATTCCTTTTTAAACTGTTCTATTAATAAAGGAATATCTTTTTTTCTTTCGCGCAGAGGGGGTATTCTCAGTGGTAATATATTTAAGCGGTAATAAAGGTCTTGTCTAAATTTCTTTTCTTTCACTAATTTATGGAGATCTCGGTTGGAGGCAGCTATGATCCTTAAATCTATGTTGATGATCCGGTCACCACCGATCCGCATAACCTCCCGCTCTTCAAGCACCCGCAATAAACGGCTCTGCAGTTGCATGGGCATTTCTCCGATTTCATCAAGCAGCAGGGTTCCCTTATGTGCCAACTCAAATAAGCCGGCCTTACCTTCTTTTTTGGCTCCCGTAAAAGCCCCTTCTGCATACCCAAAAAGCTCGCTTTCCAGCAAACTGGCCGGTAATGCAGCACAGTTAATCGCCACAAATTGATAATTTTTTCTATTTGAATTATTATGAATTGCCTGGGCAAAAAGTTCTTTACCGGTCCCACTTTCACCGGTTAGTAAGATAGTGGAATTTGAACTGGCCATTCTCTGAGCAATCTGTTTGCTTTTTAACAACTTATCACTTTTACCGGTTATATCAGAAAAATTGTACTTCGCAACATGTCCTTTATTAATTAAACGAGCCCTCAGACTGTGCTGTTTTTTTTCTGTATCACTAAATTTTTTAACAATTGCTGTTGCACCATAGATCGTATCGTTATTTATTATCGGATTTACAGTCAATATTATATCCCAACCGTCGATCTTGACCAATTTATCCTTAATAGATTGTGAATTATTTAATACTTCTTTAAAAGGAATACTGCTAAAAATTTTTTCTGCTTCTCTATCAACTACATCTGATCTATCAATCTCGAACATCTCTAAAGTTTTTTCATTGATAAAATTAATCGCACCTAACATATTTACACCTATTATACCAACATCAAGTAAATCTGAGATCATATCAAACTGGCTTTCCAATCGGTTGGTCTTGCCTATCATCTTTTCCAGCCCAAAACTGATCGGTTCACTTCTTTTTATATAATCTTTTACCTGCTTGGAAGTGGCAAAATTATTCATATCAAATTTGTGTATTATATCCAAAATTGTACTAATATCAATTACCCTATCACCAATGTCCAATACTTTATCTACAAATTCAGGTACGTACTTTTTCTCCCCCGGTGTAATAGCGAAATTAAGCTTTGGCCATTGATCCATATCGGGAGAGGCAGGAGTTAACTTTACATGTCTGACTCCCAGCTGATAGATGAGAGATATTGTATCGATCGCCATATTGGCATTAACATTAACCAACATCGCCTCCGTAGCAGGCTCAACTTGCATGAGTTTATTAAAACCCGTTTTAGTTAAAGTGCGGTTAATAACTAACATTTCATGTTCACCTTTAATAATACTCCGGGCTTTTGCAAAAACAGAGCGATCCGGTACTAAAAAAAGATCGGCTTCTAAACTGCTTTTCTTTTTATCACAGGTATAGTAGTAATTATCAAGTTCAATTTCATCTGCGAAGATAGACTTTAATTCAGATAATAAAAAATCAGCAGTATGTGCATATTTGGTAATAACTGTCAGCTTTTTTTTACTCAACTTAATTCAGCTCCTGATTGTTAATACAATCATATGTATAAAAATAATTATAACATAAAAAAAATAAAAACAAAACAGCTTAAGCTTAGTATTAGTATATATGATAGCTCAATATACCGTATTTTTTGATTTTATTATTTTTAAAATAATTATAGATATTTGTACTTTCTGGATAGAAATTGTAATTTAAAATAAGCATCGTAATATTTGACTAACATTTTTAAAATGAAAATTAGTACCATATGAAAGTATTATTTACTATTTTTAGGCTAAGTTAACTTTTTATCCTTTTTTATCATTATCAGACTTGACAGACAGTTGTATTTATAATAATATTAAATGAGAATGATTATCATTATATAAAAATATTGTACAACTATAAATTTAAAAAAGTATTATATGAGGTGTGCTATGCTTTTAAATATTGAAAATTTAAATAAAAGCTGGAATCAAAAAGAAATTATACAAGATATTTCCTTTTCTGTAATGAAAGGACAAATATCATGTCTTTTGGGACCCAGTGGCTGCGGCAAATCAACCTTACTGCGCTTGCTGGCCGGACTGGATGAAATTGATCAGGGAAAAATATCTAATAATGCCAAAGAAACTTCCCTGATCTTTCAAGAACCACGTCTCTTTCCCTGGTTAGATGTTTATGAAAACATTGAATTAGTGTTAAAGAACCGGATGCAAAATTCAGCTGAAAGAAAAGAAATTATAGATGATGCCTTACATGTTGTTAGCTTAGATGACTACAAGAAATACTATCCCAAAGAACTAAGTGGTGGTATGAAACAGAGGGTTTCAATCGCCAGGGCACTGGCTGTTGATCCCGAATTGCTTCTTATGGATGAACCCTTTGCTAATCTTGATTTCCCCCTTAGATTAGATCTAATTCATATATTACAAAAAATTTTTGCTCCAAATGATAAAAGCGGTATCTTTGTAACACATGATAATCGGGAGGCCTTACTGCTCTGCGACCATTTGATGATTATGGAAGCAGATCCTGGTCAAATAAAGTTTGAACTCGATATAGATATACCCAGAGAAAGTAGAGCCCTTAACTCACCTGAATTACGCAGCTTAAATCATCAAATCAATGATTATACTTTTCAAGACCAAAAAGAATGCTGTAATAGACAGATGTCATATAAGAGTAAAAGAAGATATAGAATGGCCTTTAAAAACCCAAGACTTTAAGGAGGATAAAAATTGTTTATAAAAAAAAATATACTAAAAATATTTAAAAAAACAACTTTAATAATTTTGTTAATAACCTTTTCCCTCTTGTTATCATATTCAATCCAGATAGGGGCTGAAGATAATAAGAAAATATTAATCAGTGTTCCCGTTGGTCCCTCTTCTCTACCCGCTTTTTATCTACAAAAAAGTAGTGATATGAATATTGAAACCATTATTCATAAAAATAAGAATATTGCAGTCAGCAGGTTGATAAATGGCAATACAGATTTAGCCTTGTTACCCACCAATGAAGCTGCTAAACTTTATAATAAAGGTGTTGAAATAAAGATTACCAACATACACACCTGGGGCCTCTTTTATGTTTTAACAACCAACCCAGGCCTAGATTCATGGGAAGATCTTAAAGGACAAGAGGTATATGTACCGGAAAAAGGCGGACCCATGGATATTATATTCAGTTATATTGCAGAAAAAAAAGGTATAGACTTAAAAAAAGATCTAAGTGTAGTTAGAGCTAAACCGGGTGAAATTAGTAAACTTATTATTAATAATATGGCAGAAACAGCTGTTTTAAGGGAACCATTTGTCAGTCAGGTTCTTTTAAAAAATGAGGATACCGAGATAATAATCAATTTACAAAATAATTGGGAAGCCGAAATGAAGATGAGGCTGCCTCAGGCCTCACTGGTTGTTACAAATCAATTTTCTTCAAAAAATAACGATCTGGTTATTAGCTTCAATGAAGAATATAGAAAAGCAGTTGAATGGGTGGTTGAACACCAAAGCGAAGCTGCTCAACTAGGTTTTGAATACATGAATACTCCTACTGAGGTTACAATGCTTTCTTATCCCAGATTAAATCTTGCCTTTAGTAAGGCTGTATCAGTTAAAGAAGAAATAGATAGTTACCTTAATTTATTAAAAAGATATAATCCAAAAACCTTTGGTGGGATAATTCCTGATGAAAAATTCTACTTCCAGTACTAAAAACACAGCTGATAACAACAAGTATAAATACTTTGCGGCAAGTATAGTCGGCTTCATCTTAATCTGGAAAATTATTTCATTAAACTATAAGCCGATTATTTTGCCCTCGCCTGAAATGACTTTTTTAAACATCTATCAAAAGATGAAAACAATAAGTTTTTGGCTTAATATTTCCTACAGTTTTTTTAGGATTATTACTGGATATCTATTATCAATGGTTGTGGGAGTCTTTTTGGGGACTGTTATGGGGTTAAATGAAAAAATTAACAGTCTTCTTTCTCCCCTTATTTCCATATTACAAACAACTCCCAATATATCATGGATTTTGCTGGCAATAATCTGGTTCGGTTTGAATTCTAAAATCATTATTTTCACCATCTTTATATCAATTTTGCCCATCTTTGTCATTAACAGTAGTGAAGGTGTTAGAAGTACAGATATAAACTTGATAGAAATTGGTGAGGTATACAAACTTTCAACCCTTGATAAGGTGTTAAAAATATATTTTCCTTCTGCCAAGCCCTATATCATATCTGCCTCTATAATTACAATAGAAAGGGCCTGGAAGATCGGTGCAATGGCAGAGCTTTTAAGCCTGGAAACAGGTATTGGATCAGGCCTTTACTGGGCCAGAAATAACCTTGAAACTGAAGGTATATTTGCCTGGACTATTGTTTTAATACTCTTAGGCTACACCAGTTCTAAATTATTAAAAAAAATACTTACTTAACTCATTAAATATAAGTTACTCTCTTTTTTTAAAGTCTTGTTTAATATCTTCAAGTAATTTTGAATCTGATAGTAGTTCACAGCCTGTCAAAGCAAGGGCTTTTGCAGCTTTAATTAAAGCCTGGTGACCTTTTTCTGACATCGTTGCTTCTTTAAATTCTACGGTATGGCCTGTTATATCGTCTCCTATCTTTATAAATGGATGAATCGAAGGTACAACCTGACTTACATTGCCCATATCTGTAGAACCGTACTGTTTTTCAGGTGGCATTATATCTTCTGTCTCCAATTTTTTTAGCTCTTTTTCAAATATATCCGCTAATTTTTTACTTGGTTTTAAATTATCATTAGATTCTTCAAAATTATTCCATTCCACTTCACAACCGGTCATTTGGGCAGCCCCTCTTGCAACATTCTTTGCTTTGTTGATAATCTCTTTTAGATATTTTTTATCATGAGAGCGAAAATAAAAGCGGGCCTCTGCTAAACCAGGTACAACATTAGGGCTCTCGCCTCCTTTGTTGATTATGCCATGAATCCTTACCCCATCTTTTAAATGCTCCCTGAGGGCATTGATCCCATTAAAAAGCTGAATAACCCCATCCAAAGCATTAATCCCCTTCTCCGGTGAACCAGCAGCATGCGCAGTCTGTCCATGGAAGGTAAAAGCAAGTGCTTCAATCGCAAGAGATGTGGAGTATGTTCGATTTACATTTGAAGGATGAACCATCATCGCAGCATCTATATCATCAAATATCCCCTCATTAACCAGGCGTACTTTGCCTCCCCCTACTTCTTCACCTGGACAGCCTATGACCACGATACTTCCCTTTAAACCTTTTGCTTTACTGAGAGCAACCGCTGCTCCTACACTCATCACTCCTATCATATTATGGCCACAGCCATGTCCAATCCTCGGTAAGGCATCATACTCACAGAGGTAAGCTATCTTAGGACCCGACTGACTAAATTTATATTCTGCTCTAAAAGCGGTTTCCAAACCAGCCACACTCTTTTTGATCTGAAAGTTGTGTTTAAACAAAAATTCGGTTAGCCAACTGACTGTCTTAAACTCTTTAAACCCCAGCTCTGGATTTTGACCAATCTTATCACTTAAGTATATTAAATCTTGACTGAGCCTCTCAATTTCGGAAATAACTTCTTCTCTATTATTCATAATAACTCCCCTCACCTTTTAATAATTTTTTTAAACGTTCATCTTTTGATTATATTATGTACAAATAAAAAAGCAATTAATGCCTTTTAAAAAATATCTTTAATTGCTCTAAACTATATTAAAATTTTAATATTTTTGCAGATAAAATAAGCCACATAAAAATAAAAAACTGTAGATGTTTTTAGATGTTTTTAAAAATTCCATCAATGTTAATTGTT
>JAGYMU010000003.1 GCA_018399995.1 Halanaerobiales bacterium
GGCAAAGTAGTTTAAAAAAGGTATCTAATACAATTAAAAGCTTAAAAGAATTGGGGCATGAAATAGTGGAAAGTGATCCTGAACTGTTAATAACAATCAGTCCGCACGGGGCTGTGATGCGTGAAGCAATCTCTATAATAGATCAAGAAGTAACCAGGGGAGATTTTAGGGACTTTGGTTATAGTAATATCAGTTTTGAAATGGATGTTGACCTTCATTTTATAGATTTATTAAAGAAAAATGCTGCAGGGGAAAATCTTAATACAATTAGTTTACAGGATAGAAATGGGACCCACCTTGATCACGGAGTTTTAGTCCCCTTATATTATTTAAAACAGGCAGGTTTAAAAAATATTCCATTAGTGGCTATCAATATGGCTTTTTGGGATTATCCAGAATTATATAAATTTGGCAAGATAATAAATAAGACAATTGAAGAGTGTGATGTCAAAGCTGTAGCAATTGCCAGTGGGGATCTTTCTCATAAACTGAAGCCGGGCGCCCCGGCTGGATATGATGAAAATGCTGAGAAGTTTGATAAGACCTTAGTTAAGCATATAAAAAATAATGAGTTAGAGAAAATCAAGGATATGGATAAAGGCATGATCCATCGGGCAGGAGAATGTGGACACCGCCCTATGGTGATTTTGACCGGTATTTTATCAGAACATACAGTAGAAACTGATTTAAAATCATATGAAGGCCCATATGGAGTTGGTTATGCTGTAGCTAGTTTTAAAGTAATTACAGGAGGGAATACCTAATGGAAGATAAATATGGTTATGTTGACTTAGCCTATAAGGCAATTCGTAGTTTCATTAAAAACAAAAAAAGGATTGAACCACCTTCAGACAAAGAAGTATTTAAAAAGAGGGCCGGTGTATTTGTGACTATAAAAAAGGACAGCCAGTTAAGGGGTTGTATTGGCACTATAGAGCCGGCTGAGGATAATGTAGCTGAAGAAATTATTTCTAATGCGATCAGTGCTGCTACAAGAGATCCCAGATTTCGTCAACTTAAAAAAGATGAGTTAGATGAGATTAATGTTTCTGTTGATATCTTGGGGCCCAAAGAAGAGATCGATAATCCTCAAGAATTAAATCCAGAAAAATATGGTGTTATAGTTAAAAAAAATTCACGAACCGGTTTACTACTGCCCAATTTAGAGGGAATTGATTCAGTAAAAAAGCAGATCGATATCGCCTGTAAAAAAGCCGGAATATATCCAGAAGAGGAGTATAGTCTTGCAAGATTTAAGGTAGATCGCTATGAGCAAAAATAAGGAAGCTGAATTTTATGAAAAAAAAGAGAATAATAATATTCAGTGTAAACTCTGTCCCCATAACTGTTTAATTAAAGAAGGCGAAAGTGGAATATGTCGGATAAGAAAAAATAAAGAAGGGACATTATATACAGAAAATTACGGTGAAATAAGTTCAATTGGGGTGGATCCGATTGAAAAAAAGCCTCTTTATCACTTTCATCCCTCAAAAGGTATTCTGTCTATTGGTACTTATGGCTGTAATTTTAAATGTTTATTTTGTCAGAACTATACGATAAGCCAAAAAGATCCTCCCACAACATATCATACTTCTGAGGAAATTATAAAACAGGCTAAAAACAGAAATACCATAGGTATAGCCTACACTTATTCTGAACCAATGGTCTGGTATGAGTATGTTTATGAGACGGCTGTAAAGGCCCATGAAGAAGGTTTAAAGAATGTTTTAGTGAGTAATGGATATTTAAATCCTAATCCACTTGAAAAATTAACACCATATATTGATGCTGCTAATATAGATTTAAAGTCTTTTAATAATGAATTCTATAAAAAATTATGTGGGGGAACCTTACAACCTGTTTTAGATACAATAAGCTATTTATATGGTAAAACTCATCTGGAATTAACCACATTAATAATTACAGGACATAATGATAAATTAAAAGAACTTGAAGAGATATTTAAATGGATCAAAAATTTAAGTCCTGATATACCGCTGCATCTGTCCAGATATTTTCCTAATTATAAGATGGATGATCCCCCTACAGATCTTAAAAAAATGGAAGAAGCATACCAGCTGGCTAAAAAGTATTTAAATTATGTATATCTAGGTAATATGAGATCAGATAAAGGACAAAATACTTACTGTCCTAACTGTCATACAGAGGTAATTACAAGACAATATTTTAATACTGAAAACCATCTATTTGATGGTAATTGTCCTGAATGTGGAAAAGAGATCTTAAAAAATTATTAGATAAAGTTCCATCCGTAGATATAAAGGGTGTAAATCAAATAAAAACCAGCTCCAAAAAAGGCTGGTGCTAATATAGATTTTTCTGTTCTTTCATAGAGCAGGATTGAGATCAAAGCGAAACTAAAAAAAATAATAATTTTATCAGGTTGTAAACGGTAAATTAAAAAAGAAAAAAAGATGGCAGATAAAAATCTAGATATTAATTTTGGTAGTTTGATTTTAAATATCTCATAGACAAAAAGATTAAGCATCAGCTGTTCACTTAAGGCGATAATAAAAAAAAGGGGAAAAAGCATTAAAAAAGGCAGAAGGCTCTGCACAAAAGATTGGGTATCATATATATTATAAACCGGGTGAAAAGACTGAGATATATTGTTTTCAGCCAAAGGGATATTTATAAAAGCAAGAACCAGACTTAATAGTACGGCAATATAGATGATAAGAGGTATAATTTTTTTAAAAGATGACTTAAAGGAGATACCAAGTTCTTTAAAGGAAAGTCCATAGATGAATATAAAGTATAAAAAGAAGAGGCTTATAAAAATAAACCGGGCAGCAAAATTAAATAGCAAATCAAAAAAACCGCTTAAATCCGGGACCTCCATAAAGGCTGCAAAATGGAAAAATCGATTAAAAAATAAAGCAAAGAACCAAATTGCATATATAATTATAATATCCTTATAGTTAATCTTATGTATCCATGCGAATTTATCAGACATATTGTAATCACCTCTTATTATTTTCTTTATAAATTTTCAAAATCCTTCTTTATAATTCTCACTACAGCATATATAATGTATTATAATAATGAGTGTTTTTATATAAAAGGGGATGGTAAAAAGTTGCTCTATTCAATTATCTCTAATATAGTTGATCTTTTTATTGTTGGAGTAATTATATATTTTCTCCTTAATTTAATCAAAGGCACCCGGGCAGTTCAGTTAATCAAAGGCCTGGTTTTGATCTTCATTGCTTCTGTTGTGAGTCAGCTTTTAAACTTAAATACAGTTCACTGGTTTTTACAAAGTGTATTAACAATGCTCATTGTAGCACTGCCTATAGTTTTTCACCCTGAATTGAGAAGGGCCTTAGAACAGCTGGGCAGAGGGGGATTTTTTAGTAAACAATTGGTGCAGAAATGGTCAGTAAAAGGTATTAATGATATAATAATGGCAGCTGATGAGCTAGCTGAAAATAAAATTGGTGCACTGATTGTATTTGAAAAGAAAGTGGGTCTGCGCACATATATTGAGACAGGTACAAAAATAGATTCTAAAATCAGCAAAGAGCTAATAAAGAATCTATTTTACAAGTCTGCTCCCCTACATGATGGAGCAGTTATAGTAGGTGAAGGAAGGATTAAAGCAGCCGGATGTTTGCTGAATCTTTCCAATAAACCAAGTATCAATCCCAAACTGGGTACAAGACACAGGGCGGCGATTGGTATTACAGAAGAATCCGATGCTCTGGTAATTGTGGTATCAGAGGAAAGTGGCGTAATTTCACTCGCCCAGGATGGAGAGCTGATTAGATATCTTGATAAGTCCAAATTAAGAGAAATTCTCTTTAAACAATTTATACCTCGCAAAACCAATGATTTCTTTTCCTAAAAATGAGGGAGACATGATGAGAGATTTCTATAACAGATATAAAATATTAATAATAGCATTGATGATTGCTGCTGTTCTGTGGTTATATGTTAATTATCAGGAGGATAATCTCAGGGAAAGTTTTGATTTGTCTACCAATCAGTTTGAACTAAATATTGAAGCTATTAATCTTGAAGATGATTTATATATAAAGGATATATCTGATCAGTATGTATTAATAAAACTAAAGAGATATCGTTTTTTTAATACATACAGTCAAAACGATTTTAAAGCCTATATTGACCTAAGCGAGGTAAGAATTGGAGATAATATCAGAAAAATTCATATACAATTTCCGGAAGGGGTTGATATAGAAGAGCAAAAACCACTGTTTATAAGGGTTACTATAGAAAAGGATAAAAAATAAATTCAAAATCAACTGTAAAGAATGATAAAATAAACACCAATTATAATAAGGGTACATTTGAGGTGAAATGGATGGGCAAAATTTTTGGTACAGATGGAGTACGAGGTATTGCTAACAAAGAATTAACCCCGGAATTAGCTTTAAATTTAGGAAGAGCTGCAGGTAATTTTTTTAAAAAAAATTCCCGGGACAGGGGAAATTTTTTTGTGTTAATAGCTAAAGATACCCGCATATCAGGTAGTATGTTAGAAGCTGCTTTAATTGCTGGTTTTAATTCTGTAGGGGTTGATACAGTCAAACTGGATATATTAACAACTCCGGCCGTATCTTATCTGACTGATCATTGTAAAGCAAGTGGGGGAGTGATGATATCTGCCTCTCATAACCCAGTTGAAGATAATGGGATTAAGTTTTTTAATCATAAAGGATATAAACTAACAGACAAACAGGAGTTGGAAATTGAAGAATATATTTTTGGTAAAAAAGAAATAGATATTCCCGTGGGGGTAGCTGTAGGCAACACCATAAAAAATAATGAATTGATTAGACAATACAGGCAACATTTGCTTAAGACTGTTGCGGACGATTTAACTAATTTTAAAATTATCTTAGATTGTGCTAATGGTGCCGCCTATGATATTGCTCCCCAAATTTTTAGAAAACTAGGAGCAGATGTAATTGCTTTAAACGATCAATCGAATGGGAATGCAATAAATCAAAACTGCGGATCAACTAACCCAGAAATGGTGCTTAGCCAGGTAAAAAAGCATGGGGCAGATTTCGGCATTGCCTATGATGGTGACGCAGATCGTCTAATTATGGTCGATGAAAGAGCTAATATTATTGATGGCGATCAAATAATGGCACTACTTGCACTCAATATGAAAAAGGAAGGCAAATTGAATAAAAATGCATTAGTTACCACCCGATACAGTAATCTCGGCCTGCAAGAGCTATTAGCAAAACATGAAATCAAAGTAAAAAAGTGCAAAAATGGTGACCGCTATGTATTACAAAAAATGCTTGAAGGAAAATATAATCTGGGTGGTGAGAAATCCGGGCATATAATTATGCTGGATTATAACAAAACAGGTGATGGAGTTTTGACATCTTTGAAAGTGGCCCATTATCTCAAAAAGTATGATCTTAAATTGAGTTATATAGGGGATTTATTTGAAGCCTGGCCTCAGGAGTTAATCAATGTTGCTGTAAAAAATAAAGAAAAATTAACTCAAAATGAACCTATTAATAAGTTAATAAAAAGAATAGAAAGTGATTATGGTAAAGAGGGCAGAATATTTGTGAGGGCTTCCGGAACTGAGCCCATAATCAGAATTATGATGGAAGCAAAAGATGAGGAAATGATTAAGAAATGGGCAAAAAGGATAAAAGAAAAAGTTAAAGGAGAATTAAACTAAGCAAGGAGGTGGAAAATAAATAAAAATTAAAGCGCCCGGACTCTAGTTGAGAGTTGACGAGGAGGGAATTAATCGATTATCGGCGGATTTTCCCAGGCATTTATCGGTATTAGGCCTTAACTGACTGGACAAAACCTGTGAGTAATCACAGGGACAAGATTAGTCAGAAATACTAATTGTATAAATAGAATTATAGATAATGGAGGTTATTTTATGTGTGGAATTGTAGGTTATGTTGGTAATAAAAAGGCAGCATCAATTCTATATAATGGATTGAAGCGTCTTGAATATAGAGGTTATGATTCATCAGGTATTGCCGTTAATGATGGTTTGCATATAGATGTTGTGAAGAGAAAGGGAAAACTCAAAGACTTAAAAAATGAGATAAAAAATGACATGAATGGTGGGACTATAGGAATTGGACACACTAGATGGGCAACTCATGGACAGCCTTCTGATATAAATTCACATCCTCACAGTAACTGTAAGGACAACTTTGTGATTGTTCATAATGGGATAATTGAGAATTTTAGACAGATCAAAGATCATCTCATCAAAAAGGGCCATCACTTTAAATCAGAAACCGACACTGAAGTTATTGCACATCTATTGGAAGAAAATAATCAAGGTAATATTTTACAGGCACTGAAAAAAACTGCAGAACAGCTGAAAGGTTCATATGCCATGACAATTTTAGCAGCTGATGAACCCAATCGTATTTATGCTGCTAGAAAAGACAGCCCTTTAATCATCGGTCTCGGAGAAAATGAAAATTATATTGCCTCCGATATACCGGCTTTTTTGGGTGAAACCAGAGACTTTTATATTTTAGAAGATAATGAATTTGCCGTAATTAAAAAAGATAAAGTTGATATTTATAACAATAATTTAGAACAGATAGATAAAAAGACACACCGGATAGATTGGGATCCTGAGATGGCTGAAAAACAGGGATATGAACACTATATGTTAAAAGAAATTCACGAACAACCGGATGCTGTTCGACGTTTGATGGCACATCGAGTTAGCCAGACTGGGATTAATTTAGAAGAACTAAAATTAGATCAGGATTTTTTAAAAAGGTTGAACAAAATTCATATTATAGCCTGCGGTACTGCTTATCACTCTGCTTTACTGGGCAAATATATGCTGGAAGATTTAGTTGATCTCAAGGTAGAAACAGATGTGGCATCAGAATACAGATATAGAAAGGTTCCCATCGAAAAAGATGATTTAGTCATTGCAGTCAGCCAATCTGGAGAAACCTCAGATACTCTAGCCAGCTTAAGAATGGCTAAAGAAAAGGGAGCTCAGATTTTAGTTTTCACAAATACCAGGGGCAGCAGTATAGCAAGAGAAGCAGACCATTTAATGTTATTGAAAGCAGGTCCAGAAATTTCAGTGGCTTCTACAAAAGCTTATCTAAATATGATTGTTGCATTTTATATTTTCAGTATATTTCTTGCTTACCAAAAGGCCAAAATAAGCCTAGAAGAATATAAAAAATTGTCTACTGATTTAATCAAATTACCTGAGCTTATAGAAGAAATAATTGAAGATAGCGGGGAATTGATAAAAAAAAGAGCTAAAAAGTATGCAGAGAGTAAAAGTGCTTTCTTTATTGGTCGTCATACCGATTATCCTTTGGCCATGGAGGGAGCTTTAAAGCTGAAGGAAATCTCATATATTCATTCTGAAGCTTATCCGGCCGGAGAATTAAAACACGGGGCTTTAGCTTTAATAGAAAAAGGAGTACCGGTGGTAGCGGTAGCTGTACGAAAAGATATATTTGAGAAGACCTTAAGTAATATAACTGAGGTAGAGGCCAGACAGGCTGATGTAACTGTAGTTGTCTGTAAAGGAGCACAAGAAATAGAAGATATAGTGGATCATGTTATTTATATACCTGATGTTAATCAGTTATTTGCGGGGGCTCTTGCTATTATTCCTCTGCAGCTTTTAGCTTATTATACAGCCTTGTTAAAAGACTGTGATATTGATCAACCAAGGAACCTTGCTAAAAGTGTAACAGTTGAGTAAATAAAAAATAAGCAGGGGGATTATCTCCCCCTGTTACTTTCCCTTAACTATTTTTGACAGCTGACTTTAAAGTTTTATTTTCATTTTTTTTAACAAATATTTTCAAAGGGGTAATTTCTGATATGACCACAGAAAACAGACAATCAGATTTGATTAATTCAAAAAATGAAACTGAACGAGTAATTGGTTTAGGTATCGATATATTAGAAGTAGCCAGAATTGAAAATATAATTAAAAAAGGTGACAATAATTTTATTAATAGGGTATTTACACCTGGTGAAATAGAGTACTGTGAGAGCAAAAAAGAGTCTGCTGAATCATTTGCAGTTAGATTTAGTGCGAAAGAGGCCTTTATAAAGGCAGTTGAAAGTGATTATAATATTCCCTACAGAGATATTGAAGTGATCAAAAAAGAATCAAAAAAGCCAGCCATAGTTTTATCTGGTGTGGCCCAAAAAGCGGCTGAAGAAAAAAATGTTTCAGAAATAATGCTCTCCTTAAGTCATGAAAAAAATTATGTTGTTGCTAACATCATTTTAAAGGGGGGAAAAAATGATAGTATTAAGTCCTGATGAAATGGCTAGTTTGGATAAAAAAATAATAAATAAGGGTTTTCCATCTCTTTTGTTGATGGAAACAGCGGGTAGAAGAACAGCTGAAATAATAAAGGGGAAATACAGCAGAGAAGAAAAAATATTAATATTATCCGGACCTGGCAATAATGGAGGAGATGGTCTGGTTATTGGTAGAATACTTGATATATGGGATTATGATGTTAAAATAATAGTAGTAGGAAAGTCGGATAAATTAAATGATGATCCTAGAAAAAATTTTAAAATATGTCAACTAAGGAATATGAAGATTGAATTTTTACCGGCTGATATTGATTTATTAGATCTTAAAAATAATATTTTAGAATATGATGTGATAGTCGATAGTTTATTAGGCAATGGCTTAACGGGACAGCTAAGAGAACCATATTTACAAATTGTCAAAATGATCAATACTAGTGGAAAAAATGTTTTATCTGTTGATATACCAACAGGGGTTAATGGTAGTAATGGCAAGATCATGGGGGAGGCTGTCAGAGCAGAAACAACTGTAACAATGGCCTACAGCAAAGTTGGTCAGTTTGTCTATCCCGGGCGAGAATATATAGGTGAATTAATAATAATAGATCTCGGGTTTCCTAAGAATTTGGTTAATTTTAATAAGTATAAGCATCATACTTTAAGATCAAATGAGGCGAAAAAGCTATTACCTAAAAGAGAGGTGACCGGTCATAAGGGAACTTTTGGTAAAGTACTTATCCTGGGAGGTTCTTTGGGATATGAAGGTGCTCCTGCTTTAACAGGCAAAAGTGCTTTAAAGATGGGGTCTGGCCTGGTCAAGATCCTGGCTCCTGTTGATGTATATCAAACGGTCAGTTGTTATTGTGAAGAGATAACCGGTGGCTACCTTACTATAAAAAAGTTTGAAGAGGCTGTTAAAGATTTTAATGTAGTTGCATTGGGTCCAGGTTTGGGAGTGGGAGATTTCCAAAGAGAATTAGTTAATACGGTACTTAAAAAGGCTTCAATTCCTATAGTTATTGATGCAGATGGTATAAATAATCTTGATTTAGAAATATTAAAAGAAGCTGATAACCAGATTGTATTAACTCCACATCCAGGTGAATTTTCAAATCTAATAAATGAACCAATCCCTGATATTGAGGCTAATAGAATTAAATATGTAAGGGATTTCGCTATTCAATATGGAGTCAATATAGTGTTAAAGGGTGCCAGTTCACTAATTTCAGATCGAGAGGGAAATGTATATATTAACACAACAGGTAATAATGGTCTGGCGACTGCTGGCAGTGGTGATGTTTTAACAGGCATAATCAGTTCATTGAGTGGACAAAAACTTAACATATATAAAAGTTCAGTCTTAGGAACTTATATACATGGATTAGCTGGAGATTTAGCTGAGCAAAAACTTGGTTCTTATTCACTGATAGCTGAAGATATTATAGAAAACATTGCTCCTGCTATTTCAAAAATTTTACGGGGGTGTAAAGAATGATTACTGCTAAAGATATTATGACAACTAATGTAATTACAGTAGATCCTGATACAAGTGTAAAGGAAGCGGCTAATTTGATGAGTGAACATAAAATAAGTGGATTACCAGTTGTTAAAGACAACCAACTTGTGGGGATAGTTACTGAAAATGATCTAATCATCAAAGATAAAAAACTTCATTTTCCAGAGTATATAAATGTCATAGGTGGTATTATCTATTTGGAAAGTTATAAGAAGTTTAAAGAAGAATTCAAAAAATTTGCAGCTGTAAAGGTCAAGGAACTTATGACGGAAGATGTTATCACGATTAAGCCCAATCAATCAATAGAAAATATGGCTACAATAATGCATCAAAAGGATATAAACAGGCTGCCGGTTGTGGATAACGAGGGTGAGTTAATCGGGATTGTTACCAGAGGCAATATTGTAAAGCATATTGCCATTGAAGATTAATTTAAGACAGGGAGTAGATTTAAGCGATGATTATATCTGATAAAACAATCAAAGATTTAATTAAAAAAGGGGAACTAATCATAGAACCCTTTGAAGATTATTTAATACAGCCTGCTTCAGTAGATTTAAGGCTGGGTACTCAGTATTTAAAAATTGATGAAAATCAAGTAGAAATCATGACCCTAAATGATAAAATAAATTATAATAAGATAGAAAGTTCTGAGATTGTAATTCCTCCCCACTCTTTTTTGCTGGCAACCACAGAGGAATACATTAGACTTCCTGAAAATCTAACCGCCTTTGTGGAAGGCAGGAGTTCAATTGGTAGGATGGGCTTATTTATTCAAAATGCAGGTTGGGTTGACCCCGGTTTTGCAGGGAAGATTACTTTAGAATTATATAATGCAAACCGTTTGCCCATTAAATTGAAAGCGGGACGCAGAATATGTCAATTAGTTATAGCTAAAATGGACCAAAAAGCAGAGTTTCCCTATCAGGGGAAATACCAGGGACAAAATACAGCGATTGGTAGTAAAGTGTATGAAGATAAAGAGAATATTGAAAAATAATGTTTGCATAAGATTCAAGAAAAACACAGTAAACAATAAAACTAGGAGGTGTTAATATGCAGAATATTATTATTCGTGATATTAACGAGCATATTGGTCCTGGCGATATTGTTGGTGCTTTTATAAATGAAGTTAATATAAGCAGTAATGATATAGGCAATATTAGTATCAAAGATAATATTGCAGAAGTCGAGGTTAAAAAAGATGTATGTCAAAAAGTTGTAAATGTAATGGATAACAACAAAATTGGTGGAGTAAAAGTTACTATAACGATAGATGATGATGCTGATAGGCGGAAAAAAATAGAGAAATACTATCAGAAGTTTACCAATTTAGTAGAATTAGAAAGACAGGAAGAGATGGAGAGGCATGAGATAGAAATTAAAAGATTATCTCCCCGAGAAAGAGAAAAAAAAGGCAGGGCTCTTTTAAATTTAAGAGCGAAAGATGATGGCAAAACCTATGACCATAAACACAAAATTAAATTTATGAAAAAAGAAGTCGGTGATAAATTACCAGATACAGAGATCAGTATCGGGGATTTAGTAATGATTAGTAAAGACGACCCTTTAAATAGTAATAATCCCACCGGTACTGTGGCAGAAAAAACCAATTATTCGATAACAGTGGTTTTTGATAAAAGGCCTCAAAATTTTGTTTATGGTGACTCTCTAAGGGTTGATTTATATGTGAATGATATTACATTTCAACGTATGCTCGAGGCATTAAAAAAGTTTAAAAATGCTGATAAAGACAAAAGAGTAGGAGAGCTTCAGCAGAAAATGCTCGGTTTAGAAGATGTAAATTGGCGAAAAAATGCGAGTGATAATATTGAATGGATTAATGGAGAGTTAAACTCTTCTCAGAAAAATGCAGTTAGAAATGCTCTAAAAGCAGAGGACTTTTATTTAATACAGGGTCCACCTGGTACTGGCAAAACCATGACTGCAATAGAGATTATCAATCAAGGTGTGCGACAAGATAAAGAGATTTTAGCGACTGCTGATTCAAATGTAGCGGTTGATAATCTTGTAGAACGGCTGGTCAATATGGGAACAGAGGTCTTAAGATTTGGCCACCCTATAAGAGTTACACCACTTTTGAGGGAACACACCCTTGATTATAAAATTTTGGATCATCCTGATTACAAAAAAGCTGAAGAATTAAGAGAAAAAGCTTATGAACTTATAGATAAGCAGGATAAATATCAGCACCCTAATGATAGTTTGAGAAGAGGTATGAGCGATGATATGATTATTGAGAGAGCTGCGCAGAACAAAGGAGCCAGGGGAGTTAAACCTGCCGAGATCGAAAGCATGGCAGAATGGATTAATTTACAACAAGAAATAGATGGGTTATTTAAAGAAGTTGATCAGCTTGAAAATAAGGCTATAAAAGATCTCTTAGATAAGGCAGAAGTGGTCTGTACAACTAATTCAACTTCAGGTTCAGAGCTGTTTTATGATTATAAATTTGATCTAGTTGTTATTGACGAAGCAACTCAGGCTACTGAACCAGCATCTCTAATTTCATTTATAAAAGGAGATAGAGTAGTTTTAATCGGTGATCACAAACAGCTTCCTCCTACTATTTTAAATAAAAAAGCAGCAGAAAAAGGTCTGAATAAGTCCATGTTTGAGAGATTATATGAAATATATGGAGATAAGATCAGAACAATGTTAGAGATACAGTATAGAATGCATGATGATATCATGAATTTCTCTAATCAGGAATTCTATAATGGCAAACTAAAAAGCTCAACCGATGTTGCAGAACATACGTTATGGGATCTAGGTTTTAAGACGAAGGGAAAAAAATGTTTTACTGATAAATCTTTAAACCCAGATTATCCCATTGTTTTCATTGATACAAAAGAAATGACGGCTGAAGAAAGGTCTCTAAAAGGTTCTAACTCTTATGATAATCCGGTGGAGATGGAAGTGCTTTTAGATATAGTAGATGAAGCTTTAAAATCGAAATTAAAGGCTGAAGACATAGCGGTTATAGCACCTTATAAAGACCAGGTAGACTTATTGAAAAAACACAATAATGTAGAAAATATAGAAATAAATACTGTAGATGGATTTCAGGGTAGAGAAAAAGAACTAATACTGGTTTCTCTGGTACGCAGTAATAGCAGTAATAATATTGGGTTTTTAAGGGATCTCAGAAGGATAAATGTAACTTTAACCAGAGCGAAGCGCAAATTAATAATAATTGGAGATAGCAGTACTGTGAACACACACCAAACCTATGAAAATTTGATTAGTTATATCAAAGAAAATGGCCTATATTATCAACTTTAAGTATTGTAATCCAGACGGTTTCAAGTTATAATAGTACTGATAAAGAAACAGCACAAATGAAATGACAGATGAGAATAAGCCGCTCATCTGTTTTATATTAATTCTTTCTGGAGGTGCGGTTATTGGAAAATAAAAAGGAAATTAAAGTCAAGATTTCTAAAGACCTGTTAAAAGATGTGAATGATTATATTAAATACCGGAGAGTCACTCGGGATAAGTTTATTAATGACGCACTTTCCCATTTTTTATGTGAACACAAAAGAATAGAATTGAGAGAGAAGTTGAAAAAGGGATATATAGAAATGAGCGATATAAATTTAGAATTGGCACACGAGGGATTAAAGTGTGATAGTTATTCAATTCAAATTTATGAAAAATGTTTAGTGGAGTGTGAATAGATATGGATTTAAAAAGAGGGGATGTATATTATGCTGACCTCAACCCTGTGGTGGGTTCAGAACAGGGTGGGGTCAGACCTGTTTTGATTATTCAAAATGATATTGGAAATAGGTATAGTCCTACAATAATAGTAGCTGCAATTACTTCTAGAATTAATAAAGCACAGCTGCCGACTCATGTAGAGATCTCAGCCGGTGATTCAAGTTTAGAAAGAGACTCCGTTATTTTATTGGAACAGATTAGAACGATAGATAAGAAGAGGTTAAAAAGTGAAGTTGCTCAATTAGATGATGATATTCTAAAAAGAGTAGATTCTGCTATAGAAATAAGTCTTGGTCTGGTTAAACTTTAATACATAACTTTTAGTTGATAATGGGGAGTGTTGAAATGTCTGAATATATTGCAGATGTTTACCGTAATAAACTTATTGAAAGTAGGCATAGAGGAGATGCTGCTGTAGTTGAGCCTGATGGGCAAATTAGTTATTACTGTGGTAATCCAGAATATAATACATATTTAAGATCAGCCGCTAAACCGTTTCAGATCTTGCCAGTCATTAATTCTGGAGCAGCTGATTTTTTTAACTTTTCAAGTCAAGAAATAGCCGTGATGTGTTCTTCCCATAATGGTGAAGAAAAGCATATAAAAGTTGTCAAAAGTATACTAAAAAAAATAGAAGTAGAGGAGGATGAACTTAATTGTGGAGTACATGATCCTATTTTTAAAAAGGCAGCCCACAAATTATATTTAGATGGTAAGAAGGCAACCGAGATTCATAATAATTGTTCGGGAAAACATGCTGCATTACTTTCCTTGTGTAAATATATGGATTGGGACATAAAAGATTATATAACTCCCACACACCCTGTCCAGAAATTAATGGTAAAGACAGTAAGTGAAGTTACCTCTGTTAAAAAAGAGGATATATATCTGGGAGAAGATGGCTGTGGAGTTGTAGTCTTTGGTCTGCCTATAAAAAATATGGCCCTCGGCTTTGCCAGACTGGCCAACCCTGATTATTTACCACACCAATATAGAGAAGCTGCCCAAAGAATTACAAAAAGTATGAGTGATCACCCATATATGGTTGCTGGTAGTGAGAGATTTAACACCGACTTAATTGAGGTTATGGGGAATAAGTTAACTGGTAAAATGGGGGCTGAAGGGGTTTTCTGTTTGGGGTTATTCGATGGATCAGGTGTTTGTGTAAAGATAGAAGACGGCAACTACAGGGCTTTAGCGCCTGTAGTAATAGATATATTAAAAAATATAGGAGCAATTTCTTCAGATGAATTGGAAAGATTAAAAAAATACGATAAACCTATCTTAAAAAATCATCACGACCATCGTGTTGGTTATATCGAATCAGTATTACAACTAAAAAAAAGGAGTTGAATAATTATGATTTTAATCAAAGACGCTCAGATCATGACAATGGCCGGTACAAATTTTAAAAAAGGCTCTATATTAATTAAAAATGGTAAAATAGATAAAATTGCTGAAAAGATTGAAGTAAAAGATGAATATGAAGTTATAAAAGCAAAAGACTTAACTGTAATGCCAGGAATAATTGATGCCCATACTCATCTGGGAATCGGAGAAGGAGGAGTGGGCTGGGAAGGTCATGATTACAATGAAATGACCGATCCTATCACACCACATCTTAGGGCTATAGATGCTGTCAATCCAGCTGATGTAGATATCAGCGAAGCTTTAGAAAATGGGATAACAACTATTATGACTGGACCAGGTAGTGCAAATGTTGTGGGTGGCGAAAATATGGTTATTAAGACTAGCGGGCAGACCATTGATGATATGATTGTTAAAAATCCAGCTGGTATTAAAGCTGCCTTAGGAGAAAACCCGAAGAGGGTATATAAAGAGAAAAACAAGATTCCTACGACCAGGATGGGTATAGCTGCAGTACTTAGAGAAAATTTAATTAAAGCTGAGGATTATTTAGAAGAAAAAGAGTCAAACAAAAGTGAAAATAAACCCTTCCAAAGGGATATAAAGATGGAAAGTTTAATTCGAGTTATTAATAAAGAGATACCTTTAAAAGTTCATGCTCATCGAGCTGATGATATAATGACAGCTATTAGAATTGCCAAAGAATTTGATATTGATATAACTTTAGAACATTGTACTGAGGGTCATAAGGTTGCCAAAAAAATTGCTGAGGCAGGTATTCCAGCTATTGTAGGACCATCTATGACAGGCCGGGTAAAGGTTGAATTGAGTGAATTAAGTTTTAAAACTGCAGGGATCCTAGCCGAAGCTGGTGTAAAGATAGCATTAATGAGTGATCATCCTGTTATTCCTGTTAAAAATGCCCTGGTTTATGCTGCTTTAGCGGTTAAAGCTGGACTTTCAGAACAAGAAGCATTGAAAGCAATCACTATCAATCCAGCTGAAATTCTGGGTGTGAATGATCGGGTGGGCAGCTTAGAAGAAGGCAAAGATGCTGATATAATAATTTTAAAGGGCAATCCATTAAATATCAGTTCTCAAATAGTAAAAGTTTTGATAGATGGCAAAGTAGTAAAGAAAAAGTCTAATTAAAAAAAACAACTTAAAAGACATATTCCAATTTTGAAAAACAAAACAATGATAAAATTGTATGGAAAAAGAGTATAAATTGAGTTAAGTGGAGGATAAATATTGCAAGAGAAAAAGGTTATTGAAAGTGAAATCGAAAAAGGATATTTTGCAATTGGAGGCGAATTTTCCAGTCGGTTAAAGAAGATTCTAAGAAGATTAGGTGTTGATAGTCAAAAGATAAGATATTTAGCAATTATAGCATATGAACTGGAAATGAATTTGATCATCCATTCTGACGGCGGCAGGATATCAGCCCATATTAGTTCTAATGTGATTCAAATAATTTCAAAGGATAGCGGACCGGGTATAAAAGACATTAAAAAAGCATTTCAACCTGGTTATTCAACCGCACCGGCTGAGATAAAAGAAATGGGTTTCGGAGCAGGATTGGGTTTAAATAATGTAGAGAAATTTGCGGATAATCTAAATATAAAAAGTGAAGCAGGTAAATATACAATTTTAAAGGCTGCTGTTAACCTTTCCACCCAAAGTTAAATAAATACAGGGTGGGAATTTTTTTAGGATTTAATATTAAGAATCAATATAAAGCAGGTGTAATAATGAGTGAAAAGCATTCTGTATTACTAAAAGAGGATAAATGTGAGGGTTGTACAAATTGTGTTAAGAACTGTCCGACCAAGGCGATTAGAATTCATCAGGGGAAAGCCACTATTATAGAAGAGCTATGCATAGATTGTGCGGAATGTATCAGAACCTGTGAATACCATGCGAAATATGCAAAAACTAATGATCTGAACCAGCTTACAAATGATCAGTACAGAGTTGCTCTACTGGCACCCAGTTTTTATGGTCAATTTGCTGGTGATATCAAACCACAGCAAATCAAAAAAGCCGTCTATGAACTTGGTTTTAATGAGGTTTGGGATGTTGCATATGCAGCAGAGGCTACTTCTAAAAAAACATATCAATTTCTCAAAAATAATTCCGGCACTTATATATCGTCTTCCTGTCCGGTGGTGGTAAGACTAATCAGTTTGTTGTATCCGGAATTGATAGATAATATTGTACCTTTTAATTCACCGGTTGATTTGATGGCTGATTATGTTAAAAAAGGTCTTGAAAAAAAATCAATAGATAATTATTGCATTACATTTTTTACACCCTGTCCTGCTAAAGTAACGGCAGTAAAAAATCCTCTAGGCAGAAAAGATTCAAGTATAAATAAGACAATTGCTGTAGATAAAGTTTATCCTCAGATACTAAAGTTAATAAAAACAGACGGATTCTCAGAAAGGAGCGAGCTGCAGCAGAAATATCAACCATATCTGGGTATTTCTTGGGGGCAAAGCGGTGGTGAAAATGATATTTTGAATAGAGAGGGGATTATCGATACGCTGTCTGTTTCGGGAATAAGAAATATCATAGATATTTTCAAAGAAATGAGCGTTGGCAACATACAAGGCCTAAGATACTTAGAATTAGTCGCCTGTCCTACTGGATGTGTTGGTGGTATATTTAATGTGACTAATCCTTATCAGGCTAAAGTTAATATAAAAAATAATCACAGAGATTATGAGAGGTTTGTTGATCAAAAAACAAATAATTATGATTTTAGATTAAAAAGCAAGATAGAAGAAGAAAATTATCAAAAATTGGATAAAGACTTCACAAAGGCTATGGAAAAATTAGAGCTTTTAGAAAGAGAAATTGAAAGCCTACCTGGCCTTGACTGTGCAGCCTGTGGAGCACCAGACTGTGAAACATTTGCAGCAGATGTCATTAATGGGTTGGCCCAGCGATCTGACTGTATATTTGTACTAAGAGATGAGATTAAAAGATTAGCTGATAAGCTCTCTCTTTTAACACATGAAGAGCCACCGGTTATCAATAATCAAAAATCCGGTGATTAACAGATAATAAAATGAGGTGATTAAACAGTGAAATTAGAAGAAATTATAAAAAAAACTGATATGGAAATATTGAATATTGCAGATTCAAACGGTCAAGTTAAGGGATGTTATATTGGTGATTTATTGAGTCGGGTAATGGCAGAAGCTCAAAAGGATGAAATATGGATTACTATACAGGGTCATCAAAATATCATTGCTGTTTCTCTTTTAGCTGATTTATCTGCTGTTGTTGTAGTTGAAGAAGTTGAGATCGAAGAAGAGGCTATAAAAAAGGCTGTTCAGAAAGGAGTTACCCTTTTAAGAACTGATAAATCTGCCTATCAACTGGCCAAAGAACTGAGTAAATTAGGGGTTTAAAATGAAAAAATACCTGGCTGATTTACATATTCATACGGTGTTATCACCCTGTTCTGATATATTAATGACTCCTGTTAATATTTTAAACAAGGCAGTCCAAAATAATATAGATATTATATCGATAACAGATCATAATTCTGCTGCAAATGTAAAGAGCACGTTAAAAATTGCACAAAGATATGATATCATTATAGTTCCTGGAATTGAAGTTCAGAGTAGTGAGGATATACATTTGCTCAGTTATTTTGATAGTTATAGTAATTTAAAGTCTTATGCCGATATAATTTATAATGCACTACCTGATATAAAAAATGAGGAAGAGAAGTTGGGGCAGCAAATATTAGTTGATAAAGATGATAAACTTGTAGCAAAAGAAGATAAATTACTGGCTAATTCTACAAAATATACAATAAAAGAACTAATAGATCTCACCTATCAAAACAGCGGGATACCGGTTCCAGCTCATATAGATAGAAGTTTTGGTTTGATTAAAATTTTAGGCTTTATACCTGACATTTTAGATATTTCTTTTGTTGAAGTCAACCGAAATATTGATCCTCAGAAATATTGTTTAAAATTCCCTTATTTAGAAAAATACAACTTTATAAAAAATTCAGACAGTCACTTCTTGCATCAAATTAACCCAACTATGCAGATATTAATTGAAAAAGAACCCTCTGTTGATGGTATTTTTAGTTATATAAAAGAGAACAAAATGGAGGATTATTTAATAAAACCGTAGAAAATTTTTTTATTGTTGACAAAGTGAAAAAATTCACGTATAATGTATTTGTAATAATTTTCACATATGTTATAAATAACTACTCACGCTAGGAGGTAATATAAATGGTCTGTAATTGTACTTATGAAGAAAGCACAAAATATTTAGAACCACTGCAAGAAATATTAAAGAATTATCAAACAATAGAAAAAAATCTTGTCCCCATTTTACAGGATGTACAAGATGAGTATGGATACCTGCCTCGGGATATTTTAAGTGAAATAGCCACTTATTTAGATTTATCTTTAAGTCAGGTATTTGGGGTTGTTACATTTTATTCTCAATTTCATTTAAAACCCCGAGGTGAAAATATAATTAGAGTATGTACCGGTACTGCCTGTCATGTTAGAGGTGGTTCTGAAGTTTTAGAACAGATTCAAGAAGAACTTAATATTAAAAATGGACAAACAACAGACGATCTATCCTTTACCTTAGAGACAGTTGCCTGTATCGGAGCCTGTGGTTTAGCCCCTGTAATAATGATCAATGATGAAACATATGGCAGAATGACTGCTGAAAAAGTTTTAGATGTATTAGGTGAATATATAGAATAATGAGGGAATTAGCTTTGCATATTCTGGATGTTGCTGAGAATTCTATTGAAGCAGGGGCTGATAATTTATGGATTAAAGTTGAGGAATACTGTAAATTAAATCAACTTTATATCACAATTACTGATGATGGACCCGGTATTAATCAAGAAAGCTTAATAAATATTACAGATCCCTTTATAACGAGCAGAAGTTTAAGACCGGTTGGTTTGGGACTATCCTTATTTAAAGCAGCCGCTGAGAGATGTGAGGGGCATTTAAAAATTAATTCCAGCCAGGAAGGGACAAAAGTAAAAGCGGTGTTCAAATATAATCATATAGATAGAGCCCCTCTGGGTAACATTGCACAGACTATAGTATCTATTCTATTAAGGGCTGATAAATTGGATTTAAATTATCGCCACATCTATGAGCAGGAGTGTTTTGTTTTTGATAGCAAAAAAATTAAAGATGAACTTAAAGGTGTAAGTTTAAAAAATGGAAAAATAATAAGCTGGTTAAAAAAATATATAGAGGATAATGTAAAAGCATTACATGGAGGTGGATTTAGTTGAAATCTTTAGAGGAATTAAGAGAACTTAGAAAAAAAGTTGAAAAAGAAATAAAAATGCGCAAAGATAACTCTGCCCCTAAAATTATTATTGGAATGGGTACCTGCGGCATAGCTGCTGGTGCAAGAGAGATTCTCCAGGCTGTAATGGAGGAGATCAATAAAAGGGATTTAGATGTGGAGGTTTCACAAACGGGCTGTATTGGTATGTGTGAAAAAGAGCCCCTTATGGATGTTAAATTACCAGGAAAAGATAGAATTACTTATGGTAATTTAAAAAAAGAAGATGTTAAGAGAATCATTGTTAATCATATAATAAATACAAATGTTGTTGCAGAATTGGTTATAGCAAGATTGGAGGAATAAATAAAGGAGGTTTGATACAGTGAAAGAGAAAATCTATAGATCACATGTGTTAATTTGTACTGGTACCGGCTGTGTTTCCTCCGGTTCTAAAAATATAAAACATGAGTTACAGGATGAACTCGCAGATAATAATTTATTAGATGAAATAAAAATTGTTGAAACCGGCTGCCATGGGTTTTGTGAAAAAGGCCCTATAATGATTGTTTATCCGGAGGGAGTATTTTACTGTCAGCTTAAAAAAGAAGATGTCCAAGAGATAGTACAAGAACATCTATTAAAGGGAAGAATCGTTGATAGATTACTTTTTAAAGAGCCTCTTACCGAAGAAAGCATTCCCTCATATAAAGATATTGACTTTTATAAAAAACAGCACAGGATTGCTCTGGCTAATTGTGGGAAGATCGACCCGGAAAGTATAGAAGAATACATTGCAAATAATGGTTATGAGGCGGCTGGTAAGGCTTTAACTGAAATGACACCTGCAGAAATTATTGAAGAAGTTAAAAGCTCAGGTCTGCGGGGTAGAGGTGGCGGAGGTTTTCCGACAGGCTTGAAATGGGAATTCGCTTATAAGCAGGATAGTGATAAAAAGTATGTAATCTGTAATGCTGATGAAGGAGATCCGGGTGCATTCATGGATCGCAGTATTTTAGAAGGTGATCCTCACAAAATAATTGAAGGTATGATAATTTGTGGATATGCGATCGGTGCAGACGAGGGATATGTTTATGTAAGAGCTGAATATCCGCTTGCTATCAAACGCCTGCAAAAAGCAATAAGCAATGCAGAAGAACTGGGTTTACTGGGAGACAATATATTTAGTTCCGGTTTTAATTTTAAATTAAATATTAAAAAGGGAGCAGGTGCTTTTGTCTGTGGAGAAGAAACTGCTTTAATGGCTTCAATAGAGGGGAAAAGGGGTATGCCAAATCCCAGACCTCCTTATCCAGCTGAAAAGGGATTATGGGGAAAACCTACCAATATAAATAATGTAGAAAGTTATGCTAATATTCCTCATATTATAGCAAAAGGAGCAGAAAAATTTTCTTCAATAGGTACTGAAAACAGCAAGGGGACTAAGGTATTTGCTTTAACAGGTAAGATTAAAAACACAGGTTTAGTGGAGGTTCCAATGGGAACAACACTCAGAGAAGTAGTTTTTGATATTGGAGGAGGATTAACTGAAGGTAAAAAATTTAAGGCTATCCAAACCGGTGGTCCTTCTGGTGGTTGTATACCATCTAATTATTTGGATTTACCCATTGACTATGATTCTTTATTAGAGGTGGGGGCGATGATGGGTTCAGGGGGTATGGTTGTTATGGATGATAGCACCTGTATGGTAGATGTGGCACGCTTCTTTTTATCCTTTACCCAGAGTGAATCTTGTGGTAAATGCACACCCTGTCGAGAAGGAACAAAGAGGATGCTTGAAATTTTAAACAGGATTTGTCAGGGTGAAGGTGAACAAGGAGATATTTTGCTTTTAGAGGAATTTGGACACCACATAAAAGAAACAGCCCTTTGCGGATTGGGCCAAAGTGCCCCCAATCCAGTTTTAAGTACGATCAAGTATTTTAAAAAAGAGTATGAATCTCATATATATGATAAGAGATGTCCGGCTGGTGTTTGTAGTGAACTGTCTGCTGCCTTTGTAATTAATAAAGAAGAATGTGTAGGATGTGGACAATGTGTTAAGGTCTGTCCAGTAGATGCAGTAATTAGAGATAAAGAAGAAAATTACTCAATTGATGATAATTTATGTATTTCTTGTGGGGCCTGTGCCCAAAAATGTCCTGTTGATGCTATAAAACAGGGTTGATTTAATCATAAAGGAGGTTAAATAAAATGGACAAAATTAATCTAACTATAGATAATAAAGATATAAAAGTTCCCCCGGGTACAACCTTACTAAAGGCGGCTGAAAAAGCTGGTATAGATGTACCTTCACTTTGTTACCATCCTGATTTAACAATACATGGAGCCTGTAGAGTGTGTGTTATTGAGAACCTAAAAGACAATTCTTTATTGGCCTCTTGTGTAACACCTGTTCAAAATGGTATGGAGTTAAGTACTCGCAGTATGAAGGCCCGAAAGGCGAGAAGGAGAAATGTAAAACTTTTACTAGCCAACCATCCTAACGATTGTCTGGGATGTGATAGAAATGGGAGTTGTGAACTGCAGGATATTACACACAACCTCGGTATTTGCAGAGAAGACATTGAAGAAATTCAGGGTGAAGTTCGCAAGGTGCCGCGTGATCAGGTTGGTCCTGCCTTGAAAAGAGATCCAAATAAATGTATTTTATGTGGGCGTTGTGTTCGGGTTTGTGAAGAGGTTCAAGGGGTTTCAGCTTTACAGTTCAGTAATAGGGGTTTTGATTCGATTGTGACAACTGCCTTTGATTTGCCTCAGAGTGAGATAAATTGTGCAAACTGTGGTCAGTGTGCTACGGTATGTCCAGTAGGAGCGATTACTGAGGTTAGTGAAATTAAAAATGTATGGGAGGCCTTAGAAGATGATAATCTACATGTGGTCTGTCAAACAGCACCTTCTATACAGGCAACTATCGGTGAAGAATTTGGATATAAAGCCGGTACGGTCGTAACGGGAAAACTAATTGCAGCTCTGGATAAATTGGGTTTTGACCGTGTATTTTCAACAGAATTTACAGCAGATTTAACAATTATGGAAGAGGGAGCAGAGTTTCTTCAGCGTATAACTAAAAATGAGAATTTACCTCATATTACTTCCTGTTGTCCTGGTTGGGTAAAGTATGCTGAACACAACTATCCTGAGTTATTAAACCATCTATCAAGCGCTAAGTCTCCCCAACAGATGTTTTCTGCTTTATCTAAAACTTACTATGCTGAGAAAGAAGGCCTTGATCCAGAAAAAATCTATACGGTTTCCATTATGCCCTGTACTGCCAAGAAGTTTGAAAAGGAAAGAGAAGAAATAAATGCATCCCAATCTAAAGATACAGATGCAGTATTAACGACAAGAGAACTAGCCAGAATGATCAAAGAAGTTGGTATTAAATTTGAAATGTTAGAAGACAAGGAATATGATATATTAATGGGTAAACACACGGGTGCCGGCACGATATTTGGAACAACAGGGGGGGTGGCTGAAGCTGCCGTAAGAACTGTTAAAGAAAAACTAACAGGTGAGCCATTAAACAGATTAGATCTTGGTTTTAAAGGAATAAATAAAGCTGAAGTTGTGATAAATGATAAAATTATAAGAGTTGCTATAGTAAATGGTTTAAAAAATGCAGAAAAGATCTTAAAAGAAGTGAAAAAAGGTCAATCTAACTATGATTTTGTAGAAATAATGGCCTGTCCACATGGTTGTGTGGGAGGAGGAGGACAACCCCTCCCGGTTGATGAAAAAACTAAAGAGCTACGTGGGAATAGTCTCTCCCATACAGACCGACAGAGTGTAGTAAGGAGATCACATAAGAATCCAATGATTGAAAAATTATATTCTGAATATCTCAAAGAACCTAATGGCAGCAAATCTCATCAATTGCTCCATACATCTTATAAAAAGAGAGCTAAGAATTAAAAAGCCCAAATAATAAATTTATAGCAATTCCCACCTCATAATTTCATAAGGGGTGGGATTCTTGATTTAAGGCAGATACTAAAGTATAATAATAGTAACCTACTTTTAATTGTATCTAGATATTTTAGGGAAGTGAAAATTTTGAATATTATTTCTGAAGATATAGAACAGACTAAAAATTTGGGTAAAAATTTAGCTCTTTTGATCAAAAAAGATCGTAAAAGGTTTTCTCAAATAATTTTGTTAACAGGTGATTTAGGAGCCGGGAAAACAATATTTGTAAAGGGAATTGCTGATGGATTAAATATTGATAAAAATATTACTAGTCCCACTTTCAACTTAATTAATGAATATGATGGTAATCCAGGTCTAATTCACATGGACTTTTATAGATTAAACCATAAAAAAGAATTAATAGATATAGGAATAGAAGAGTACTTAAATTTAAATATGGTCAAGGCTGTAGAGTGGCCGCAGTTAATTTTTGACTATATTAATGATGAGTTTATTTTTATTAAAATAATAAATATAGCAAAAAATAGGCGAGAAATAATTATAAAAGCAGAAGGAAAGATTAGTAAAAAAATAATTAGAGGACTGAAAGATAATGTTAATATTAGGAATTGATACCAGTACAGATATCTGTTCAATTGGTCTCTGTCAGTCACGAAAATTTTTAGGAGAGATTAATATAAAATTAAAAAAAAGACACAGTGAGAGGCTTTTACCGCTCATTGATAGATTACTTTCGGAAAGCGGATATGATATTCAAGATATCAATGGGGTTGCCGTTACTAAAGGCCCTGGATCATTTACCGGTCTACGCATAGGTTTGAGCACTGTTCAGGCTTTTAAACAGGCTCTCGATATACCTGTGTATTCAGTATCTACTCTTAAATATATGGCTTTTTCAATCAGTCATTACTATAATAAAGTCATATTAATTCCTACCATAGACGCCCTTAATAAGAGGGTATATACTGCTTTATTTCGCCAAGCTGATGATAACTTAAACAGAATAACTCAGGATAAAGCAGTCCAGATCACCAGTCTTATTGAAAATATAAATGATTATAATCTTAACAAAATAATATTCGGCTCAGGAGCAAATCAATATTTTCAATTGTTAAAAGAGGCAGATTTAAAAAACGCCAAATTGATCACAAATAACATGGGCATGGGGGGATTCAATTTGGCTGTTATGGGGTATCACTTTATACAATATGGTCATGATACAGAGTTTACTGATCTTGTTCCAAAATATTTAAAGAAACCTCAGGCCAGGCTTGATTGGGAAAAGAAGTATTTACAGGGGGATGAAGATGGAAATATATCTTGACGTAATGAAGGAAGATGATCTGGGTTGTGTTTTAAAAATAGAAAAAGAGTGTTTTTCTAATCCCTGGAATGTTAAGTTTTTTAGAGAAGAATTAATACACAATACTTTTGCTATGTATCTAACTGCAAAGGTTGATAAAATGATTGTGGGCTATGTGGGCTGCTGGTTTAAAAACCATGTGAAGGAAATTCATGTTGTTAATTTGGCTGTTAAAAGTTTATATAGGAAAAAGGGAATTGGGACTTACTTAATAGAAGAAATTATTGACATGGCCCAAAATTTGAAAGCAGATTATGTAACACTTGAAGTTAGAGTTACAAACAAAAAAGCTATCAAACTCTATAAAGAGCTGGGTTTTTATGAAGCCGGGCTTACCCCGGATTATTATCTAGATAATAAAGAAGATGCATTATTGATGAAAAAGGAGCTTAATAAAGATGACTGATGATGTTAAAATTTTAGCTATAGAAACCTCCTGTGATGAGACCGCTGCCGCTGTTAGTCAGAACGGATTGAATATCCTTTCCAGTATTGTAGCTTCCCAGGTTGATTGGCATCGTAAGTATGGAGGAGTAGTTCCAGAAATTGCTTCACGCAAACATATGGAGTTTATCGAGCCTGTAATCGAAGAAGCCCTTAATAAAGCCGAGGTACAACTTAAAGATCTTGATGCTGTGGCAGCCACCTATGGACCGGGCTTAGTTGGTTCGTTATTAGTAGGTTTATCTTACGGAAAATCTTTAGCTTATGCCCTCCATAAACCTTTTATTGGTGTGAACCATATAGCGGGTCATATCTATGCGAATTTCATTTCAAAGAAAGATATTAAAAAACCAGTAGTATGTTTAACTGTTTCTGGCGGACATACAGACCTCCTTTATTTTGAAGGGTATGGAGAATATCAAATAATGGGTAGAACAAAAGATGATGCAGCTGGAGAAGCCTTTGATAAAATAGCAAGATATTTAGGTTTGGGTTATCCCGGCGGTCCAATAATTGAAAAAAAAGCTAAAAAAGGCCAGGAAGATGCAATTGATTTTCCCAGACCTTTTTTAAATAAAGATAATTATGATTTTAGCTTTAGTGGATTAAAGACTGCGGTTATCAATTATATTCATACACAAACACAGAAGGGTAATGAATTAAATATATATGATATAGCTGCAAGCTTTCAAAGAGCTGTTATAGATATTTTGACTGAAAAAACAGTCAAAGCGGCTTTAGATAAAAAGGTAAGAACTGTAATATTGTCGGGGGGAGTTGCAGCAAATAAAAGATTTAGAGAGGTTCTTAAAAAAAGATTGAATCAATATAAAATTCCATTATATTACCCCGAACTTAAATTGTGTACCGATAATGCTGCTATGATAAGTACTGTTGCATATTATCAGTATCTAAAAGATGATTTTGCGGAACTTAATCTAAATGCGGATCCTAATCTTAAATTATAGGTGATCTATATGCAAAAAAACCAAAGAGAATATTATTTATATAAAAGTGTGCAGGAAGATAACATTTTGCCTTTGACTTCAAAATGTAACCTATCCTGTATTTTTTGCAGTCATAAGCAGAATCCCCCTGAGGTAGAGATAATTAGAATGGGAGATCTCGGTTTTAATAAAGCAGTTGAGCTAATTGATTTTTTAAACCCTGATAAGCCTATAGTTATAGGTGAATCAGCTACAAAAATTATTGAGGGGGAACCACTACTTCATCCCAACAAAATAAAAATATTAAAAGCAATCAGAAAAAAATATGAAAATACAGAAATAAAGATAACAACTAATGGACTTCTTATCGATCAAAAATTTATTAATTTTATTAAAAATAACAAGAAGATTACTTTAAATATTTCTGTTAATTATATAGAAGATAGTCTAAGAAAAGAAGTAATGGGCAAACAGGTTGGGCCACCTATATTAGATATAATTAATAAAATTAGGCAAAATGGATTTGACTACCATTTTAGTACAGTAGCCCTACCGCATCTTTTTGGATATGAAAAAATTAAAAAAGAATTAATAAAGATGGCCGAATATGATCCTTTAACCATCAGGGTATTTATGCCGGGATTTACAAAATATACTTCTGAAAAACTAAAGTTTAATCACAGAAAGGTCTATGATAAACTAGCTGCTATAATTCATAAGCTGAATTTATTGAACGAAGTCCCCATTATAATAGAACCTCCCCGCCTACAGAACTTAAATAAGATCATTATTGGAGTTATTAAAAAAAGTCCTGCTGATAAAGCGGGCCTTAAATACTTAGATGAGATAATTGAAGTGAATAATAGAGTAACAATTTCAAGGGTCGAGACTTTTAATCTAATTAAGAGTTTAAAAAACCCTCTGTTAAAGTTAAAAAGAGGTCACAGTGAAATAAAAAAGGTTCTCAATAAAGGAGTGGGAAAGTCGTCCGGTATAATTATGAATTTTGATTTGCCCTTAGAGAAGATTAATGAGTTAGATAGGTTATTATCTGTAAATCAAGATAAAAGAATTTTAATTTTGAGTTCAGAATTGGGTTATCAGTTCATGAAGTATCTGGTGAGAAAATATTTAGATTACCAAAGCAAAGAAAAGATAAAGATCAAAGGTGTAAAAAACAGTTTGATGAAGGGCTCAATTATATCAGCGGGCTTGATTACTAACTGTGATGTTGAACAATTTTTAAAAAATAATATTGATACTTCCTTTGATCTATTAATCTTACCCGCAATAATGTATGATATTTTTAATAATGATCTCTGTGGAGAGAGTTATAAAAATCTAAAAGAAAAGTTCAATATTCAGGTTGAAATTATATAATGAATTATATATTATATGGGAGATATATAGAGTAATTATGATTATAAGTGTCTTAATCTTATTTAGGAGCTTTTTATAGTATTTAAGAGTGTTTGATTTTAATTAAATACTTAGATATTATTAATACAGTAATTATTAGCACTCAACTCAAATGAGTGCTAATAACAGGTATAAAATATAAATTATATATAAAACTAAAGGGGGTTCATTAAATGAATGTTAAACCATTAGGAGACAGAGTAGCAGTAAAATTAGTAGAAAGAGAAGAAAAAACAGAAGGTGGTATCGTAATACCTGATACAGCAAAAAAAGACAAGCCACAAACAGGTGAAGTTTTTGATGTAGGTAGAGATTGTTATACTGATGACGAAACACCCGAGGTTAAAAAAGGCGATATGGTGGTATTTGACAAATTTGCTGGTACAGAAGTGACAGTTGATAGTGTAGAGTATAAGATAGTAAATATTGAGGATATTGTTGCAGTAATTGGTTAATTTAAAAAAAGCAATCACAAATACAGGGAGGGTTTATAAATAATGGCTAAAGATATTAAGTTTAGTGAAGAAGCCAGACGTGAGTTGAAAAAAGGTGTAGAAAAATTAGCAAATTCAGTTAAAATAACACTTGGTCCTAAAGGTAGAAATGTATTATTAGAACAGAGTTTTGGTGCTCCTACTATTACAAATGATGGAGTTAGCATTGCTAAAGAAATAGAGGTAAAGGATCGTTATCAAAACATGGGAGTACAGGCAGTTAAGGAGGTTGCAACAAAGACTAATGATGTAGCAGGAGATGGAACGACAACTGCCACAGTTTTAGCAGAGGCTATCTTTAATGAAGGCCTTAAAAATGTTACTGCTGGTGCAAATCCAATGCTCTTAAAAAGAGGAATTGCAAAAGCAGTTCAAGCTTTAACAGACCAAATTGCTTCTGAAGCAATACCAGTTGAAGGTAGAGAATCCGTATCACAAATAGCTTCAATTTCTGCTGGTAATGACGAAGAAATTGGAGATCTAATTGCAGAGGCTATGGAAAAGGTTGGACAAGACGGTGTAATCTCTGTAGAAGAATCAAAGAGCATGGGTACTTCCTTAGAAGTAGTTGAAGGTATGCAATTTGATAGAGGTTACTTATCTCCATATATGGTAACAAATACCGAAAAAATGGAAGCTTCTTTAGAAGATCCATATATTTTAATTACCGATAAGAAGATTTCAAATATCCAAGATATTCTTCCTTTATTAGAAAAAGTTGCTCAATCCGGAAAAGCTCTTTTAATTATAGCAGAAGAAGTTGAGGGTGAAGCATTAGCTACTTTAGTTGTAAATAAAATTAGAGGTACATTTGATTGCGTAGCAGTAAAAGCCCCAGGATTTGGTGACAGAAGAAAACAAATGCTGGAAGATATTGCAATTTTAACAGGTGGTCGTGTAATTACCGAAGATCTTGGTTTGAAATTAGAAAATGCTGATATTTCCGATCTGGGTCGTGCACATAAAGTAAATATTACAAAAGAAGATACCACAGTTGTGGAAGGTGAAGGAAATAAACAAGATCTTAAAGATAGAATTAATCAAATAAAACGTCAGATTGAAAATAGTGATTCTGACTTTGATAAAGAAAAACTACAGGAAAGACTTGCTAAATTAGCAGGTGGAGTTGCTGTAATTAGAGTTGGAGCAGCTACAGAAACAGAACTTAAAGAAAAACAACACAGGATAGAAGACGCGCTTTCAGCTACCAGAGCTGCTGTTGAAGAAGGCTTGGTTTCAGGTGGCGGAGTAACCTATCTGAATGCAATGAGTGTATTAAATAATTTAGAGTTAAAAGGCGATGAAGATACCGGTGTAGATATAGTAAGGAGAGCACTTTCTGCTCCTATGCGTTTAATTGCCAGTAATGCTGGATACGAAGGCTCAGTTGTTGTAGAAAAAGTAAAAGAACTTGAACCAGGTATGGGTTTTGATGCAATGGAAGGAAAATATGTAAATATGATTGAAGCTGGTATTGTTGATCCAGCTAAAGTAACCCGTTCTGCAATTCAAAATGCTGCAAGTGCAGCCGCAATGTTATTAACAACTGAAGCCCTTGTCGCAGACACTTCAGATGATGATGAAGATGGAAACGGTGGCGGAGCTCCCGGTGGAATGCCAGGTGGAATGCCCGGAGGCATGGGCGGAATGCCAGGTATGATGTAATAGATAAATAAAATGAAAGCAAAGCGGTATACTAAAAAAAGTATACCGCTTTTTTAAATGAACTGTTAATTTATATGAAACACTTATTTTATAATTTTAGAGTTAAATTTAATGCTAATAGAGTATCTTTTTTAAAAATAAAGTTTCAACTTATTTAATGATATATATTATATTAATCTTAATATCAAAATTATAAAATGATTAACTGAAGTCCTAACCTGCAGGAATGTTACATTCCTTCGGGTTTTTTTATATGCGCATATAAAATATTTTATACTCTTGCTGAACTTCATAATTGTTAAATATACAATTATAAAGGCACAGGCAAATACATTTAATTACAAATTGATTTGAAATCAGTATTTAAGAGAACTATATATGTTATTCACTGAGAGATCTCAGTTGAAAAGCTCATCTAACTCTATTTACATTTTGTGGTTTTTACCTTATAATATAAATTGTGGTTAAATGTATTTGGGAGGAGATTTTTGTGGTTGAAAATAAAGTATTAATTATCGATTTTGGAGGTCAATATAGTCAATTAATTGCCAGAAGAATAAGAGAATTTAATGTTTATTCAATGATCAAATCATATAAAATATCAAGTCAAGAAATTGCAGAAATAAACCCAATTGCCCTTATTTTTTCAGGTGGTCCGAACAGTGTTACAGGTCCTGATTCTCCTCATATAGATCCCGATATCTTTAATTTGGGGATACCTATTTTAGGCATTTGTTATGGTATGCAACTGATGGCCTCAATGTTGAGAGGTGGAATTGTTAAAAAGGCTGTTCAGGGGGAATATGGCAAGGCAAGCTTACATATTAAAAAAGATACTGGTATTTTATACAATATTGAAGACAAAACTCAGGTGTGGATGAGCCACGGTGATCAGGTTGTAAAACTACCTGAGGGTTTTGAAAATATAGCCGATACAGAGGTTACAGATGTAGCAGTAATGGCTAATTCCAAAAAGAAATTCTATGGTGTTCAGTTTCATCCAGAAGTGTTACATACTTTAAAGGGTAAAGACATATTACATAACTTTCTTTTTAGAGAATGTAATGCTCAAGCAGAATGGACCATGGCCGATTATATCTATGAAGAAATCAATAAAATTAGCGATGAGGTTAAAGAAGAAAAGGTAATCTGTGGTTTATCGGGAGGAGTGGATTCTTCTGTAGCATCTGCTATAGTATATAAGGCGATTAAAGAACAGTTAACCTGTATTTTTGTGGACCACGGCCTATTAAGAAAGGGAGAAGCAAAAGAAGTTAGAAGAACTTTTGAAGAAGAATTTAACATTCCTCTAGTATATGTAAATGCTAAAGATAGATTTTTAAATAAATTAACTGGAGTTATTGATCCGGAAGAAAAAAGAAAGATCATTGGAGAAGAATTCATTCGAATTTTTGAAGAGGAGGCTTCTAAAATCAAGGGTGCCCGTTATCTGGTACAGGGGACTATTTATTCAGATGTCATCGAAAGTGGGAGTGAACATGCTGCAATGATTAAAAGCCATCATAATGTAGGTGGTTTACCAGAAGATATGGATCTTAAATTAATTGAGCCACTGAGGATGCTTTTTAAAGATGAAGTCAGAAAAATCGGAGAAGTGTTGGGACTTCCAGAAGAAATTGTTTGGAGACAGCCCTTTCCAGGTCCGGGACTTGCCATAAGAATTATTGGAGAAATAGATTCTAAAAAGCTTACCATCTTGCAAAATGCAGATGCTATCTTTAGGGAAGAAATCAGAGAAGCTGGATTATCGAGAGAGATCTGGCAGTCTTTTGCAGTTTTACCTGATCTGAGAAGTGTGGGAGTTATGGGAGATGATAGAACATATGGTTTTCCTATTATTTTAAGAGCAGTCAAGAGTGATGATGCGATGACTGCTGATTGGGCTCAACTACCTTATGATCTTTTGGAAGAAGTTTCAAATCGAATTGTTAATGAAGTTAATGAAGTAAATAGAGTGGTTTATGATATTACTTCAAAACCACCAGCAACAATTGAATGGGAATAGGATGGGAGTGGACAGATCAATGAGTAAAGAAAAATATGATGTAATAATTGTGGGAACAGGTCCTACCGGTATATTTACAGTTTTAGAATTATTAAAAATTAATGCTGATTTAGATATATTGATGTTGGAAAAAGGTAAAGATATTAATGAAAGAGAGTGTCCAATGAAACAAAATCCCGGTCAGGGTTGCCTTAACTGTGATAGTTGTTCAGTTGTTTCTGGTTGGGGCGGTGCTGGAGCATACAGTGATGGTAAGCTATCATTATCTCCTAAAATAGGTGGCCATCTGGAAGAATATATCGGATTGGATAGTTTAAAAACCCTTATATCTTATGCAGATAAAATTTATCTTAAGTTTGGTGCGCCTGACAGGGTATTTGGAGGAGACAAATCTAAAATAGAAGATATAAAGGGAAAGGCTATCAAATCACAATTAAAATTCATACCCGCTAAGTTAAGACATCTGGGAACAGGCTATACAAGAACAGTTTTAACAAATATGAAAGAATATATTGAAAGCAAGGGTGTAGAAATTAAGTTTAGAGTCAATGTAAAAGAATTTATAATAAAAGATGAAAAAATAAAAGGAGTTATAAGCTCAGATGGACAAAAATATAAGGGTAAATATATAGTAACAGCCCCGGGTAGAGAAAATGCAGATTGGTTAAGCTCACTGGCACCAAAATTAGGTATAAATACGAGTATTAATCCTGTTGATATTGGAATAAGAGTTGAAACGTCTGCAGTTATAACAGAGCAACTTACAGAAAGCCTCTATGAGTCAAAGTTAATTTATCAAACCCCTACATTTGATGATAAGGTTAGAACCTTTTGTATGTCACCCTATGGAGAAGTTGTTAATGAAAATAATCAGGGTCTGATTACTGTAAATGGACACAGCCATTCTGATATTAAGACAGAAAATACTAATTTTGCCTTATTAGTCAGCAAAACATTTACGGAGCCATTCCATGAACCTATTACATATGGTAAAAATATAGCTAAACTGGCTAATTTATTGGGTGGAGGAGTTTTGATTCAGAGATTAGGTGATCTACTGGAGGGGCATCGCTCAACTCCCGAGAGGATTAATAGAGGAATTATAGAGCCGACCTTAAAAGAAGCAACCCCCGGTGATTTAAGCTTGGTTTTTCCTTACCGGCATCTAAAAGGTCTAATTGAAATGCTGGATGCTTTAGATAATTTAGCCCCGGGACTCTATTCAAGGGATACCCTTTTATACGGTGTTGAGGTTAAATTTTATTCAAATAGAATTGAAGTGAACAATAATCTAGAAACAAAAATAAATAATTTATATACAGCTGGTGATGGAGCAGGAATAACGCGTGGATTAATGCAAGCGTCTGTTTCCGGTATAGTAATTGCCAGAAATATACTTGATAAGGAATAATAGCATGTATCCCTGTAATAATATTAAAAAAACTATGGGTTTAAAAGATGGTTTAGAGACTGTATTTAAAATTTTATATGAAAATTTCGGACCGCAAGATTGGTGGCCGGCGGAAAGCAGATTGGAAATCATAATCGGTGCGATTTTGACACAGGCTGTTAGTTGGTCTAATGTTGAGATTGCTTTAAATAATTTAAAAAATAATAATTTGTTAGATATTGATAGTTTAGATAAGCTCGACCAAGATAAACTGGCTGAGTTAATCAAGGCTTCTGGATATTATAATATGAAAGCAAAAAAGATCAAAGCTTTTACCCATTTTATTATAAAAGAATACAATGGAAATTTAGATAATCTCGTTAACTGTAATTCCCAAAAGATCAAAAAAGAACTACTTGAAGTATATGGAATTGGACCAGAAACAGCTGATTCAATATTATTATATGCTTATCAAAAGCCTTTTTTTATTATTGATAGTTATACCAGAAGAGTATTAACAAGGATAGGCTATATAAAAGAGGACATAACATATGATCGTTTACAATATTTGTTTATAAATAATCTATCAAAGGATCCTCAACTATATAATGAATTCCATGCATTATTAGTAAATCTGGGCAAAAATTACTGCTTAAAAAATTCACCTATGTGTAGTGAATGTCCGCTAAAAAAAATTGAGGAGGAGTAAAGCAATGTTAATAGTTAATACCCAAGAAATTGTAGGTAAAAAAGTCACTGAGGTTTTGGGATTGGTCAGAGGTAATACTATTAGAGCTAGACATATTGGGAATGATATTGTGGCTGGACTAAGAAATATAGTGGGCGGTGAAGTTAAAGAATATACTAAGATGATTAGTGAAGCCCGGGAAGAATCTCTTAAAAGAATGATCGAAGAAGCAGAAGATTTAAATGCTGATGCTGTTTTAAATGTAAGGTTCACCACTTCACAGGTTATGGGTGGGGCTGCAGAAATACTAGTCTATGGTACCGCTGTCAAAATGGAAAAAAAGAACAAATAAAGGGTCAATAAGCTTCACTATTAGTTTTTAAAAAAGAGAAAAGAAAATACTAGTATTGCTGGGAGTGTAAATAATGGAAATGAGATGGGCTTTAGATTCTTTGTATCCAGGATTAGACTTAGATGAATTTCAAAATGACAGAAAGAAATTTAATGATAATATTGAAGGATTGACTGAATATAATTTTTCAGAAAATGATAATCAAATTAAAACTGCTGAAAAGTTTGTTGAGTTATTAAAGGAACACTACAAATTATCTTTAAAAATGCTTGCCTTTTTGAGATTATCAGTTAGCGTGGATGCACAAAACGAATCGGCCTTAAAGATGAGTGAAATATTGGAAAAAGAAATGGTCAAAATTACAAAAAAAATGGTTGAATTCCAAACCTGGCTGAGCAAAATAAAAGATAGGAATAGATTATATCAGAATTCTGATCTTTTAAAAGAACACAAATTTTTAATAGAAGAAATGGTAGAAAAAAGCGAGTATCTTCTTTCTGAAGATGAAGAAGAAATTATTGCTGAAATGAAACAAACTGGTTCTTCAGCCTGGACGAAATTACAGGAAAAACTTACCTCTACTTTACAGGTGCCTATTGAAATTGAGGGAGAAAGTAAAAAAATGCCTTTGCCGGTAGTAAGAAATATGGCCTATAAGAAGGATCCCGAAATCAGAAAAAAGGCCTATCAAGCTGAACTAGAATCCTATAAAAAAATTGAAAAAGGAGTTGCAGCAGCTTTAAATGGTATAAAAGGAGAAGTAATTACTATAACTAAAAGAAGAGGTTATAGTTCACCCCTTGAGGAGGCTCTTATTAACTCTAGATTGAAAAAAGAGACACTGCAGGCTTTACTTAAAGCTATAAAAGACAAGTTATATATTTTTAGAGATTTTTATAAAACAAAAGCAAAAATACTAGGCCATAAAAATGGTTTAGCTTATTATGATTTATTTGCACCGCTGGGTGAAAAAGAAATGGAATTTAGTTATCAAGAAGCGCGCGAATTCATTATTTCAAACATCAAAGAATTTAGTCCAGATATGGCAGATTTATATCTTACCGCCTTTCAGAATAACTGGATAGATGCAGAGCCCAGGGAAGGTAAAAGAGGTGGCGCCTTTTGTTATAATCTGCACCCAATTAAAGAAAGCAGAATTTTAAGCAACTTCACCGGGTCTTTTAGCGATGTTACTACTTTGGCTCATGAATTAGGACATGCTTATCACGGTCACTGTCTGGAAGATGAAAGTATACTCAATTCTAATTATCCGATGCCCTTAGCTGAAACAGCTTCCATATTTAGTGAAACAATCGTGACGGAGGCGGCTTTAAACAAAGCAGATAAAGAACAGGCATATTCAATTTTAGAAAATTATATAACATCAGCTGCTCAGGTGATCGTTGATATTTACAGCAGATTTCTTTTTGAAGAAGAGCTCTTTGAAAAGAGAAAGTTAAGTTCTTTAAGTGTAAAAGAATTGAAAAACATGGTTGAAAGGGCTCAGAAAAAAGCGTATGGAGATGGATTGAATCACAATTATTTGCATCCATATATGTGGCTTAATAAACCACATTATTATTCTGCAGATAATAATTATTATAACTTTCCCTATGCATTTGGTCTTCTGTTTGGTCTTGGAATATATGCTCTAAGCAAGGAGACAGAAGATGATTTTATGTCTCAATACAGAAATTTATTGAAAGAGACCGGTAAAAACAAAATAGAAGATGTAGCAAAAATTTTTGAGATTGATATCAATACAAAAGAATTCTGGCTTAATTCTTTAAAAGTAATAGAAACTAAGATAAATGAGTTTAAAAAATTAGTATAAAAATAAAATTTTTTTAAGTATTATTTTAATGGATATCTTCTGTAAGAAGGTGAATTTAAATTGATAGAATTTGAAATCCCCGGTTTTAAAGAATTTAAAATAGAAAATATTGTCCTAGATTATAATGGAACTTTAGCATACCATGGTCAGTTAATAGAAGGGATAGAGGAAAAATTAAACTTTTTAAGCAAAAAAGCCGATATACATATTGTTACCGCAGATACATTTGGATGTGTAAAAGAGGAAATTAAAAATAAAGCATTGAATATTGTAGTTTTAGATAAAAAAACAAATGGTAGTGAAAACAAGCGAAATTTTATTAATAGTCTAAATGCAGAAAGAACGATTGCTATTGGAAATGGAAGTAATGATGCAGCTATGCTCAAAACAGCCGCTATTGGAATTGCAGTTATGGGCAAAGAAGGTGTATCAAAAAAATGTCTTACAAATTCTGATTTGCTAATCGGTGATATACATAACGCCCTTGATTTATTTATTAATGTTAAGAGTTTAATAGCAACATTAAGAAAGTAGGTTATTTTTATGAAAATAAATAGCTTAAGAACTTTTGTCCAGTTGATTGACACTGGTAGTTATTCAATTGCAGCTGATAGAATAGGTTTAACTCAACCTGCTGTTAGTATGCAGATTAAAAAGTTAGAAGACAATTTTGCTACAGATTTAATAATAAAAGAAGAGGGTGCTTTGATTTTAACGCCAGCCGGTAAAGCTGTTTATGATTATAGCAAAGACATTTTAGACAAGTGGGAGAAATTAGTTTTCGAAGTTGAAAATAAAAAGAATAAACATTATAAAAATATCATTATAGGAGCAAGTACTATACCTTCAGAATATATATTGCCTGATATATTGGCTGAATTATCTAAAAATAGGCCGGAGATAAAATCTTCAATTGAAGTTGGAGACAGTGCGGAGATGATCGAATTATTAGAAAAAAAGGAAGTTGATTTGATATTAGTGGGTTATAAGCCAACGTCCTCTAAATTTGAAATTATAGAAGTAGTAGAAGATAAAGTAAAGTTAATTATACCTTTAGAACATTCCTTAGCAGAAAGGGATGTAGTTAAGTTAATTAACCTCAAAGAAGAAGATATTGTAATTAGAGAAACTGGTTCGGGTACCAGAAAAGCGATGTTGAGTGTTTTTAAAAGAGCTAATTTAAATATAAATGACTTAAATATAAAATGCAAATTGGGTAGTACAGAAGCAGTAATATCAGCAGTACAGGCGGGATTAGGCATCTCTTTTGTTTCTAAATTTGCTTCTTCTAAGGCTCAAAAATGTGGTAGAATAAGAGAAATAAGTGTAGAAGATGTGAATTTAACACGTAAATTTTATCTGGCATATAATAAAAATAAAAAAGATGACGAATTAATTAAAAAACTTATTAGTATATGTAAAAAAATGGTTAATTTAGTTTAGAAAACTGATATTTTTTGTAATAAAAGAATTGATTAAAATTTATAAGTCATAGAAAAAATCTTAGATATATGCAATATTAATGGAAATAAGGCTATTATAATTATGTATTTGAAAAAATATCCAAAGGATTATAAAACAATACTGGATAGTTTGTATTATATATAAAAATACTTTATATGTTTAAACCATGCGATTTATTTTATCTAAAACAGCCAAGAATATACCACCTAAAGCTGCGATCTAGGTGGTAATAAATTGGCTATTTTAAATTTAATTAAATATTGAATTTACAAATTATAAAAAATTATGAATAATCTCAGGTATGTGTATAAAATGTGGAAATTGTGTAGAAGAATGTCCAAATTTTTCTCTTCATTTAGGAGAAAAAAGTACAGAGGTAGATTATTCAAAATGTGTTTAATGCGTATACTGTAACAGGGTATGTTCTGAATTAGCGATTAGAATTGTTTAAATATTGATTGAACCAATCCTTTATTACCAAAGAAGACATCTATTTAATTTATAAAATATATTTTAAGCGAGGGAATTTAATGAATATAGCAGGAATTATTATTGGATTCATGTTAATTTTAATACTTAACTATAGGGATGTAAACTTAGGTCTTTCCATAATTTTGGGAGCTATAATAGGTGGTTTACTAAGTGGGATTGATTTATTACGCCTACCTCAAATCTTATTTTTTACATTAAGGGAATATACTACAATAAGATTAGCGTTAATGATGATATTAATTAGTGGATTGGGTTATATATTGGAACAAAATGATGATTTGAATATTATGGTTAATTCTTTTTTAAAAATTTTCAGTAGTAGCAAACCATTAATTGTTTTATTTCCATCACTTATTGCAACCTTATCTGTACCGGGAGGAGCTATACTTTCTGCTCCTATGGTTGATAAGAGTGGAGATGCGATTGAATTATCTTATGCAAATAAGACCGCTTCCAATCTCTTTTATCGACATATATTTTTTTTAGTATATCCTTTATATCCTTCTTTAATAGTAGCAGCTGATTTATTTGATGTACATGAATTATCTCTCATTAAATATAATATCTTTATAACCTTAGTTGGATTAGTTGTTGCTTATTTTATATTTTTTTATGACAATGATAGCAAAGTATCGGCCGAAAAAAACGAAGTTAATATTGAATATTTTCAGGAGATTAAACAGATCTTATTAAGTCTTAGTCCGATCATAATTGTATTAGTTTTATCTTTAATCTTTAATGTAGAATTTGTTATCTCACTTTTTATAGCTACTATTTGGGGCTTCTTTAGATATTTATATAAACAGAGAAGAGATTATAAAATAATATACAACTACTTTACCAATGGTATTAATTATAATTTAGTAGCGGTGATAATTGGTGTTATGATTTTTAAAAATATTGTCGAAGTAAGTGGATTTTCATCTATAATTGCAAACATGCTTAATCAAATAGGGCTTCCTTTAATTATGATAATTCCTGTCTTGGGTCTGGTTGTTAGTTTCTTTCTTGGTTCTAATATAGCAGCTTTGGGAATACTAGCACCTATATTCATCCCCTTATTTCCCGCAGGCAATTTGGCTCCATATTTGTCATTTTTATTTATTTCAACGTATATTGGCTATAATTTATCACCAATACATTTATGTCTGGTATTAACAAAAGAATATTTTGATATAGGTTATTTTGAAACCTATAGTAAACTAGTTATGCCTTTTGCAGCTATGTTATTTGCTGCAATTTTTCAATTTATATATTTGAGTTGATGAATAAAAAAGGAAGATGATTCACTAGGATTTCTTTGCTCTAAACGGGTAAGTTATCTAGATGGTGTTTCAATTGTATTGGATGGCGGTGGCAGTCATTCCAACTTATAATACAGGTTATTATTTATTTTATATTCGGGTAAATAATAAATTTATAAGATTTTAACTAATGATTTTGTATATCAATAAAGAGGATATCTAAAAGAAATATCCAATATTTATTATAGAAGGGATGATTTAAATAGCAGAAGTTTTCACTATTTATTTTAAAAATGAAAGGAAGTGTCAAGATGATCAGAGTAGGAGATAGGCTGCCTGACTTTTGTTTAAAAGACCAAAGTGGAAATGAATATAATCGTGCAGATTTTTCAGATCAAAGATTGGTGTTGTTCTTTTATATTAAAGATAATACACCTGGCTGAAAAAAGGAAGCAGTTGCTTTTCAAAAGCAGCTAAAAACCCTGGAGGGGTTAGAGACAAAAATTGTAGGTGTAAGTAAAGATGGGGTAGAGTCTCATAGAAAATTTGCAGAAGAATATGACTTGACCTATCCTTTATTGGCTGATGTTGATAAAAAGTTAGCAGAAAAATTTGGCGTTCTTAACTTTATGGGAATATTTAAAAGAACGACATTCGTAATTTCTAAAGAACAAAATGTGATAAAGATATTTGATAAAGTAAAAGTAGCCGGTCACGCTGAGAAAGTAGTGGAGTATATTGAGAGTTTAGATTAAGAATAAAGCATTAAAAAAGAGTGATCTTGAAAGATAATCAGAGATCACTTTTTTTGTTATTTTTTAATTTTAATTACTATAATCAAGAAAAATTATGCTGGTTGGTTTTTCTTTCCACGACATGCAAACAGGTGTAATTTATGTTATAATTATTAGGCATCATAAAATAAAAATGGTCTGGCTACCCGGATTTGAACCGGGGACCTCTTGCTCCCGAAGCAAGCGCGCTACCAAGCTGCGCTATAGCCAGATAAAAATGCTTTACTCTTTTATTTTAACTACATTCTATTATAACATTAATAAATTCTATAGTAAAGATTGAAAATATCAAACAGTAGCAATTATTAAAAACATAGAAGCTTTAAATAATTAGGGGATAGCAAATGACTGATGAAAATAAGGGTATTTATTTATTAGTTATCGAGCTTAATAGAGATAAAAAAATTAAAATAGGTGCTCTGGGTAATATTAATTTTTCAGAAGGTTATTATTACTATGTTGGTTCTGCCCAGAATAATTTACAGAACAGAATAGAAAGACATTCAAGATCTGATAAAAATTTCCACTGGCATATCGATTATTTTTTAGATGAAAGTGCATTAATAGATTATTATACTCTTTTAGCAGAAAAAAGATTTGAATGTAAATTATTTAATTATCTTAAAGAAAATGATAGAATGCAAATTCCGGTCATTGGTTTTGGTTCTAGTGATTGTAAATGCCCCGCACATTTTCTTTATTCTCAGCGGTTAATAAATATAAAAGAATTAATATATAAGTTCAAAGATCAATATTTGAAAAGCTAATCAGGAGTGAATAAATTAATGATCAAAGCAGATAATATTCTAAAAAGATTAAATAAAGAACAAAAAAGAGCTGTTCAATTATATCAAGGGCCTGGTCTAATCATTGCAGGGGCTGGTTCCGGCAAAACAAGAGTTTTAACAAATCGTATTGCTTATTTAATTGAGGTATATAATGTAAGTCCTTTTAATATTTTAGGACTAACCTTTACCAATAAGGCTGCAGATGAAATGAAAAATAGGGTAAATAAGATGACGGGCAGTAAGGCTGAAGATATATTTTTAGGTACCTTTCATTCTTTTTGTGTACGTATTTTAAGACGTGAGATTAATAAAATAGATTTCAAAAGAAACTTCACAATATATGACACTTATGATCAAAAGAAGTTAATTAAAAATATTTTAAAAGATTTAAATTACGATGTTAAAAAACACAAGCCGGCCATAGTTTTAAATAAGATCAGTAATGTAAAAAATGAACTTATGGAAGCTGAGGATTATCAAAAACAGCCCTTATCTTACTTTCAAAAAATAGTATCGGCTGTATACCAAGAGTATGAGATAAGACTAAGAAAAAACAATGCCCTTGATTTTGATGATTTGATTATGAAGGCTGTGCAGATATTTTTAGATTTTCCAGATGTATTAAATTATTATCAAATGAGATACAAATATATCCTTATTGATGAATATCAGGATGTAAACTTTGCTCAATATAAGTTTGCCCAGTTATTAGCTGATAAACATAGAAATATTTTTGTGGTCGGCGACCCTGACCAGAGCATATATGCTTTTAGGGGGGCTGATATTAAAAATATATTACATTTTGAAGAAGACTATCCAGAGGCTGAAGTGATTAAATTAGAACAGAACTATAGGTCTCATAAAAAGATACTGGATATTGCAGATAATGTAATTAGAAACAATAATGATAGGGTTCCCAAAAATCTCAAAGCAGCCCGAGGCAAAGGTGGAAATGTATATTACAAAAATCTTAAAACTGCTGAAAAAGAAGCCCAATTCATCGCACAAAAAATGAAATTTTTAAAGGGCGAATATAGGTATAATGAGATGGCGGTTTTGTATAGAACAAATGCTCAGTCCCGCCAGATAGAAGATGCCATGATAAATTATGGGATACCCTACCAGATTATTGGGGGTTTTAAATTTTATGAAAGAAAAGAGATCAAGGATTTGCTTGCTTATTTGAAACTTATTAATAATAATTCAGACGATTTGAGCTTGATAAGGATAATAAATAGCCCTAAAAGAGGTATTGGAAAGAGTACTTTAGAAAACATACGAAAATATGCCGAGCAGGAGGAAATAAGCCTATTACAGGCTGTCCGAAGATCTGATCAAAACCCAAATCTGAGTGGCGCATATCAAAAAAGGGTTAGACAATTTTCTGAAATGATTTATGAATTGATTCAAATAAATAAGGATTCAGGTCTGACGGCTTTATTTAAAGCCCTCTGTAAAAAGACAAAGTATATTGAACAATTAAAAAACAGTGGTACCAAAGAAGATAAAAGCAGGATTGAAAATATTGATGAACTGTATAATGTAATAGAAGAACACATCAGAAAAAATGCAGATAATAATCTCAGTACTTTTTTAGAAGAGGTTTCTTTAATAGCTGATGTTGATAATTTAGAAGAGGAGAAAGATATTGTGACTTTAATGACTTTACATTCTGCCAAAGGTCTGGAGTTTCCAGTTGTTTTTATGAGTGGAATGGAGGATGGTCTATTTCCCCACTCCAATTCCTATAAAGAAAAGGATGGTATGGAAGAGGAAAGACGCCTTTGTTATGTGGGTATAACCAGGGCTGAGGATATACTCTATTTAACAAATGCTAAAAAAAGAAGGAGATATGGTAGTTATGAGTATAATTCCCCCTCTAAATTTTTAGATGAGATTCCGGATGGTTTAATAGATAATCAAAAAGAAGAAAAAAGTTTTTCTGTAGAGGTTGAAGAATCTATAAATGTATATAACTATAATAAAAAGAGCCATAGATATAAAGTTGGGCAGGAAGTTGTACACAGTCGTTGGGGACGAGGGAAAATTATAAAGATTTCTGACAACAATGATTTAGAACTAACCATCGATTTTGGCAGAGGCTCTCCCAAAACACTACTTGAAAAATATGCTCCAATTCAAAGGGCTTAAAATTTAGGAGTGGATTATTATGGTTGAAGAAAAAATAGAAAATAGGGTTAAAGAACTTAGAAAATCATTAAGAAAGCATGAATACAAATACTATGTTTTAGATAATCCTACTATTTCTGATTATGAATATGATCAATTAATGGAAGAATTAAAAAAAATAGAAGAAGAAAACCCGGAGCTAATAACAGAGGATTCTCCTACCCAAAGAGTTGGTGGTGAACCCAGGGATGAATTTAAAAAAGTAGAACACAGTTCGCGTATTTTAAGCTTAGATAATGCTTTTAATGCACAAGAACTTAGAGAATTTGATAAAAGGGTTCAGAGAAATCTTGATACAAAACAGTATGAATATATAGTTGAACACAAGATTGACGGACTTTCTGCGATCCTACATTATGAAGATAGTATTTTCACTTTAGGTGCAACCAGGGGTAATGGCAGAGTGGGTGAAGATGTTACTCATAACCTCAAAACAATCAACACTATACCTTTAAAGTTAAGGGAGGTTGGTGTCAATTTACAGTTAAGGGGAGAAATCTTTATTAAAAAAGATGATTTCAAAAAAATGAACAAAAAGCGTGAAGAAGAGGGGAAAAACCCTTTTGCGAATCCCAGAAATGCTGCTGCAGGATCTGTCAGACAACTTGATCCCCAAGTGGCGGCAGAAAGGTCTTTATCATTTATAGCCTATGATTTAGTAGAATTTACAGATCAAAATAAAAAAATCAGTAAACACGAGCAGGCTTTAAATTTTTTAAAGGACCTCGGGTTTAATATCAATTGGTATAAAAAGTGTAATGATATAACTGAAGTGATAAAAGTCTGTGAAAAGTGGGTTGAAAAACGAGAGGAGATCGATTTTGAAATCGATGGGATGGTTCTTAAGATTAATCAACTAACTTTGCGTGAAAAACTGGGTAGTACTTCTAAAAATCCCCGCTGGGCAATAGCATATAAATTTCCAGCTCAACAAAAAACAACTCAGGTTAAAGATATAATAGTAACTGTGGGTAGAACGGGAGCATTGACTCCAAGTGCTGTTCTTAAACCGGTTTTAATAGATGGTTCTACTGTTAGTCGCGCAACCTTACATAATGAAGATGAGGTTAAGAGAAAAGATGTTAGAATCAACGATACTGTTTTAATACAGAAAGCCGGAGATGTTATTCCTGAAATCGTTAAGGTGATTAAAGAGGAAAGAACGGGTAATGAAGAAAAATTTGAGATGCCTGAGCACTGTCCAGTCTGTGGGGAACCTGTTTACAGAGAAGAAGGTGAAGCCGTAACAAGGTGTACCAATATAAGCTGTCCTGCCCAGCGCAGAGAAAGCATTTTGCATTTTGTGTCCAGGGACGCTATGGATATTGAAGGTGTGGGTCCTTCTCTTGTTGATCAATTGTTGGATAATAATTTAATAGAAGATTATGCAGATCTTTATTACTTAGAAAAACAGGACTTAATTAATTTAGAAAGAATGGCAGAAAAGTCTTCTAACAATGTGCTCAGAGCCATTGCGGCAAGCAAAGATAGAGAATTAAACAGGTTGATCTATGCCCTGGGGATTAGACATGTAGGTAGTAGTGCTTCTCGTATATTGGCTGATGAATTTGGTTCAATAGAAGATTTAAAAGGGCTAAGTGAAGAAGATTTAATTGAAATAGATGAAATAGGACCTGCCATAGCTGAAAGTATAATCAACTTCTTTAAGAGTAAACATAATTTAGAAGCTTTAAAAAAATTAAAAAAAGCTGATGTCAGGATGGAAAAAAGGACACAGAAAGAAAACTATAGTCAGCATTTAAAGGATAAATCTTTTGTTTTTACAGGTGCTTTAGATCAGTACAGTCGGAAAGAAGCCTCCCGTTTAATCAGACAGTATGGAGGAGATGTGAAGTCAAGTGTGAGTTCTAAAACAACTTACCTAATAGTGGGAGAAAACCCTGGCTCTAAATATGAAAAGGCTCAGGATCTGAATATAAAAATTATTGATGAAGATGCTTTCGAAGATTTATTAAAAGGAGGTCATTGATTTGTGGAGAGGCAAGTTATATCATTATGCCCTCAGTGTATCGGTATTGTCAATAATTTTTATCAAAATTTTTAATCCTCAATATTTCTGGCCGTGGTCGATCACTGTATTTATATTTCAAGTTATAGCTGTATTAATAACAGATTGGTTATTAAAATTGATCAGGACTAAATATACAAAAAGTAAATATATTGCGCCTGGAATTTTGCTTTACCGCAGATTTTTTGCTATAAGTCTAAGTTTTTACTTAATACTGGGGCTTTTTAATCAAGCAGAAAGTCTGTTGGCAAGGTTTTATGTATTCTTTTTAATTATTGGATTTATGGGTATCAGCATAGCAATACTTTACAGGATTATGATAGCCGGAGATCTTTTAGATAGATTTAATGATGATGATAAAAAGGAGTGATGAAATTGATTAATGAAGAAGAGGTAAGGTATATAGCAGATCTGGCAAGTCTAAAATTAAGTAAAAAAGAGGTTGAAATGTTTTCTAAGCAGTTAAGTGATATTGTGGACTACGTAGAGAAACTTGATGAGCTTGATACTAAAGATATAGTCCCAACGGCCTATACAATACCCGTTAAAAATGTCTTTAGAGAAGATAAAGTAAAAGGGTCACTTAGTTTAGAAAAAGTTTTAAAAAATGCCCCCGAAAAACAGGCAGATCAATTTCGGGTGCCAAAAATTATAGAGGAAGATTAATATGGAGGTGTCAATCCCAAGACAGGGAATTAAACTATGAAATTATATAAATGTTCATTAACAGAGCTTAAAAATATGATAGAGGAAAAAAGGGTTAAATTACAGGATATTCATGAGTCAATCTCATATCGTACAACTAGTACGGATCCTAAAATTAAAGCCTATGTTAACAAAAATGAGGCATATAATATTGATGAATTAGATCAAAAAGATTATAAAGACACCTATCTAAAAGGTTTACCGATAGCTATCAAAGATAATATTTCTATAGAAGATATTAATACAACCTGTTCTTCTAAAATGCTTGAAGAATATATCCCACCGTATAATGCAACAGTGGTCGAAAAAATAAAAGAAGCAGGTGGTATAATAACCGGAAAAACCAATATGGATGAGTATGCTATGGGTTCTTCTACAGAAAATTCTGCTTTTTTTCCAACTGTGAATCCCTGGGGAAAAAACAGGGTACCGGGTGGTTCAAGTGGTGGTTCTGCAGCAGCAGTTGCTGCTGGCATGGTGCCTGTTTCATTAGGTTCCGATACAGGTGGATCGATTAGACAACCTGCTTCCTTTTGTGGTGTTGTGGGTTTAAAACCTACTTATGGGGCAGTTTCCCGTTATGGACTGGTAGCTTTTGCTTCATCTCTAGATCAAATTGGACCTCTTGCACGTAATGTAGAGGATATTGCACTGATGATGAATGTCATAACAGGCAGAGATGAAAAGGATTCTACCTGTGTTAACAGAGAATATCCTGATTTTACTGAGTATTTAAAAAATGATGTTACGGATATGAAAATAGGTATACCTGATCAATATTTTGATATTGAATTTGATCAAGAGGTTAGAGAATCCGTCTTAAATGCTGTTGAAAAATTAAAAAAAGCAGGGGCTAAGATTGAAAGAGTGAGCCTTACAGGTGCTGAGTATGCACTAGCAGCTTACTATATTATTGCTACTGCTGAGGCGAGTTCCAATCTGGCGAGATATGATGGGGTTCGCTATGGATTAAGAGCAGCCGGGGCAGATAACTTAGAGAAGATGTTTACAGAAACCAGACAACAGGGCTTTGGCGAAGAAGTTAAAAGACGTATTATGCTGGGTACTTATGTGCTTAGTTCAGGTTACTATGATGATTTTTATCTTAAAGCACAAAAAGTCAGAACCCTGATTAAAAATGATTTTGATCAACTATTTGCAGATTATGATTTAATACTTTCTCCTACTACTCCTACAACTGCTTTTAAAATAGGTGAAAAAAGAGATCCTCTTAAGATGTATGCTGCTGATATTTTTACTGTTCCTGTAAATATTGCAGGAATTCCAGCAATATCTGTGCCTTGTGGTTTTGATCAAAAAGGATTACCGATTGGGCTGCAGTTGATGGGTGCTCACTTTAAGGAAGAGAAGTTAATACAGGCGGCTTTTAGTTTAGAGAAGATACTGAATCTGGATATTAAATATCCGGCTTTAAAATAGAGATGGAGGTGTCAAAATGGATGATAAATATGAAACAATAATTGGATTGGAAGTACATGCACAACTTGATACAGAATCTAAGATATTTTGTTCATGTAGTACAGAATTTGGGAGTGAACCGAATACAAATACTTGCCCGGTTTGCCTTGGTTTACCAGGAACGCTGCCGGTTTTAAATAAGAAGGCAGTTGATTATTTGATCATAACTGGTCTGGCTTTAAATTGTGAGATTGCATCCTATAGTAAGTTTGACCGTAAAAACTATTTTTATCCTGATTTACCAAAGGCCTATCAAATTTCTCAATTTGATTTACCACTGGCTAAAAATGGTTATATTAAAGTGGAAACTGAAGAAGGGATTCACAGGATAGGGATAACCCGTATTCATTTAGAAGAAGATGCTGGTAAGTTAATACATGAAGGAAGTATTGATCAATCTTCAGGCAGCCTGGTGGATTATAATAGAACCGGCGTACCCCTGGCTGAAATAGTCAGCGAACCCGATATCAGGACACCAGAACAGGCGCGTGAATATCTTAATTATTTAAAAAAGACTTTAGAATACCTAAAGGTTTCGGATTGTAATATGGAAGAGGGATCTTTAAGGTGTGATGCAAATATTTCTCTACGCCTGCATGGGAATAAAAAGTTTGGTACAAAAGTAGAACTAAAAAACATGAATTCATTTAAGGCCATAGAAAAGGCCTTAGCTTATGAACAAAAGAGGCAGAGAAAGATGCTTGAAAATGATAAAAAGATCGTTCAGGAAACCAGGACCTGGGATGAAAGTAAGTCTAAAACAATCTCTATGAGGGGCAAAGAAGAGGCTAATGACTACAGATATTTCCCCGAACCCGATCTAGTCCCTTTAGAAATAGATGAAAGATGGAAAAAAGATATTGAAGACCGCCTGCCTGAACTGCCTGCTGTCAAAAGAAAGCGATTTATTGATGAATATAATTTACCTGAATATGATGCAGATGTTATAACCGACAGTCGGGATTTAGCAGACTTTTTTGAGGATAGTGTGTCTGAATATAAGGATGCTAAGGTAGTCAGTAACTGGATAATGGGTGAGTTTTTAAGACTAATAAATGAAGAAAAAATGGCTATTGAAGATACAAAAATAACAGGACAGCTGCTGGCTAAAATGTTAAAAATGATTGATCAAGATGTAATAAGTTCAAAAATTGCCAAAACTGTTTTTGAAGAGATCTTTTATACCGGCAAAGATCCTGAAGAAATAGTCAAAGAAAAAGGTTTAAAACAGATTAGTGATCAGGATGAACTGGAAAGTTTAGTGGAAAAAATAATAGATGAAAACCCTTCGGTAATAGAAGACATTAAAAATGGTAAGGATAAAGCAGTCGGTTATCTTGTTGGCCAAGTTATGAAAGAAACAAAAGGTAAGGCCAATCCCCAGATGGTCAATAAAATGTTTAAAGAAAAGATAAAGTAGAGGAGATATTAAGATGGCTGTCATCACAAGTCTAAGCCTGGTCGCTGGTACGGAACAAACCAGACAGACCCTGGTTAAACAGTTAAGAGAATATATTTCTGAAGAGATACCAATTAAAAGTTTTGTAATTGATAAAGGTATTGATCAAATAATCTCTGATGATTTGGTTGTACTATCCAGTAATATAGTTGCAAAAGAGCTCAAAAATAAAGATGTTTTAGATAGTAATTGTGAAATCATCAATGCCGGAAGAACTATTAATTATGATGTTATAGATGAGATAATGTTTTTAGAAACAGGAACTGATGTATTATTTGTTAATGATGTCAAAGAAACTGCTCTAAATGGTATAAAGGCCTTCCAAGATTTGCAGATTGATCACATTAACTTATATCCGTGTTACCCGGATATGGAAGAAGATCCTCAAATGGTAGAAGTTGCTATAACCCCGGGTGAGGTTAATAAAGTACCTGATTTTATTAAAGAAGTATATAATATTGGCCCTAGGATAATGGATCAGACAACTATTTTAAAGATCTTAAATAGAATGGGGATTCTTGAAATAAAAGCAGGAAAGTTTTCCCATTCTTATTTACATAAAATAATAAATATTGCGAAAAAGTTTGCTCAGTCTGCCAAAGATGTATCTAATTTAAATGAACATCTGTCTACTGTAATCAACAGCCTTAATGATGCACTTGTAGTCTATGATAATAAGGGTTATATAAGTGTAAACAATAAGAATTTTGCAGAATTGTTTAATCATTCTTCCACTAGCCTTCATGGTAAATATATTAAAAACATAGTATATAGTAGAAAGCTGTTGGGTTTTCTTATGTCCGAAAAAATGAAAAAAGAAGTTTATCAAATAGCTAATAAGAATTATATTGTAAGCAAATTCTCCCTACCTGATTCCCGTTTTCACACGGCTGTTTTTAAAAGTGAAAAAGAAACAATTGATGATAGCAAAAGAATTAATCAGGAATTTATTAATAAGGGTTTTTATGCAAAGTATAATTTTGCTGATATTATTGGGGAAAGCGAAAAGAATAAGGAAATTAAAGAAGTTGCTAAGAAACTGGCAAAAACTGATTTAACAATATTGATAGAGGGTGAAAGTGGTACAGGTAAAGAACTATTTGCTAATGCAATTCACAATAGTTCAAACAGAAAAAACGGACCCTTTCTGGCAATTAATTTTAGCGCTTTACCCGACAAATTGATTGAAAGTGAACTATTTGGCTATGAATCCGGTGCCTTTACTGGTGCTAAAAAGGAAGGTAAAAAGGGGCTATTTGAAGAAGTAGATGGAGGCACTATCTTTTTAGATGAGATTGGTGATATATCAATAGAAGTTCAGGCCAGGTTACTGAGGGTTCTTCAGGAAAAAGAGTTAATGCGAATAGGGAGCAATAGAATTAATAGAGTTGATGTTAGAGTAATAGCTGCAACTAATAAAAATCTTTGGAATTTAATTGAAGAAGGCAAATTTAGAAAGGACTTATATTATCGTTTAAAAATTGGATATCTTAAAATACCACCGCTGCGGGAGAGAAAAGAAGACCTCAGAGAGCTTATTGAATATTTTATCAAAGTCGAGAGTACTCCATCTATAAAGATGGAGGATGCAGTCTATGATGAATTATTAAAATACAACTGGTATGGTAATGTTAGAGAATTAAAAAACACTCTCAGCTATATGCTGGCTGTTAAAGAAGGAACAACAATTAGATTGTCTGACATACCAAACAGAGATTTCTTCAAGGGAGAGATAACAGCTAACCTTGATATGATTGAGCCAAGCTTATCTTTAAGCGAAGAAGAGCAATTTTTGTTAGGGCTAATTGATAAGCTTAAAAAGGAAAATAATCTGGTAGGTAGGAGATTGCTGGCAGATAAATCCCAAAATACATCTTTTCCCCTTACAAAATATCAAGTTAGAAATAGACTTGATAAACTAAAAGATAAGTCTTTAATTGAAAAAGGTAAAGGAAAAAAAGGAACAAATCTGACGGCTTTAGGGCGCAAATACTTAAACCAATAAAACCATTTAATCTTAATGGTTAAACCAAAAAACCCCATTAAAGAACATATCTGGTCTGCATGACCGTCAAATAAGCACTATTAATTGGCATGGTAATTGCATTTTAAATATTATAGATATTTTAGAAAGGAGTTTTACCAATGAATTTCATAATAAAAAACGCAGAGGTATATTCTCCTGCTTATTTAGGTAAAAAAGATATAATGATTATCGGAGATAAAATAATAAAAATTCAGGATGAAATCACGATCAATAATAATTTAAATTTTTTAAATTTTCAGCTAATTGATGGAAGCCATAAATATATAGTTCCAGGTTTTATTGACAGTCATGAACATTTTCTGGGTGGAGGCGGTGAAGGTGGTTTTCATACCCGCACTCCTGAAATTCAACTGACAGATATAACAAAAGGTGGTGTTACAACGGCTATTGGTTGTCTGGGCACAGATAGTGTGGCTAGAAATTTAAGGGCTCTTTTGGCTAAAACTCGCGCCTTAGAAGAAGAAGGAATTACTACATATATGTATACCGGTTCCTATAGAATACCTGTAGACACTATTACAGAAGGAATAAGAGAAGATATAATGATTATTGATAAGGTTATAGGGGTTGGTGAAATTGCTTTAGAAGACCACAGGTCTTCACAGCCGTGCTATGAAGAGTTTAACAAAGTTGTCGCAGAGGCTAATATAGGTGGTATGCTGGCGGGTAAAGCTGGTGTGGTTGATGTACATATGGGTAAAGGCAAAAATGGCTTAGAGTATCTTTATAGGATAATTGAAGAGGGAATACTGTCAGTTAAGAACATTTTACCCACCCATATTAATCGTAACCAAAATCTGTTAGACCAGGGTAAAGATTATACTAAAACAGGGGGTTTTATTGATTTAACGACAAGTTCTTCTAAAGTAAAAAGCCAAGAAAATCAGTGTGCAGCATCTCTTAAGTATTTATTAGAAGAGGATGTGCCTATCGATAATATCACATTTAGCTCAGATGCTCAGGGGAGTTTACCCAAATTTGATAAAAACGGAAATATGATAGGCATGAAAATTGGTCAGGTCAGTTCCCTATATGCTGCTGTGAGAAGTGCGGTCCTCAATTATGGTATTGATTTAGAATCTGCTTTAAAGGTTATTACTAAAAATCCAGCTCAGATATTTAAATTAAAAAACAAAGGAAGGGTAAAAGAAAATAATGAGGCTGACTTAGTTATCTTAAATAGAGATGATCTGTTAATAGAAAGTGTAATTGCGCGTGGCAAAGTGATGATTAAAAATAAAGAGGCGGTAGTTGAAGGTACCTTTGAATAGGGAGGCAGAACAAAATGTCTAATAGAAAAAAATACTGGACAAATAAGATAATTAGAACTATTATTACTGCTATTGGAGTTACCCTAATTGCTTTTCTAATCTTACATTTAACACCGGGAGATCCGGCTCGGATTATGTTGGGCTCTTATGCTAGTGAAGAAAACTTGGAAGCTGTTAGGGAGAAATATAATTTAAATGAACCACTTCACATCCAATATTGGGCCTGGGTATCCAGTCTTGCAAAAGGTGATTTGGGTACTTCAATCCGCTATAATAGATCGGTTAATACATTGATAAAAAATAGGATAGGTCCTACTTTAGTCTTAACTCTAACTGGTTTGATTATTTCTGTGGTACTGGGAGTGGTGATGGGTATTCTAGCTGCCCTTAAGCGTAATAGCTGGCTGGATTATCTAACAACTGTTCAAGCCATATTTTGGATTTCAATACCATCTTTTTGGCTGGGTATTTTATTTTTATATATTTTTGGTTTACAATTAAGATGGGTACCAATAGCAGGAATGGTGAGTTATACATCTGTAATTTTGCCAGCTCTAAGCCTGGGGTTGCGTCAGGAAGCCTGGTTTGCACGACCGATGAGGGCTGAAATGCTGGAAGTTTTAAATCAGGAATATATTAGAGCTGCTAAGGCTAAAGGATTAAAATATTACATAGTTGTTACTAAACATGCTTTAAGAAATGCCCTTATACCTATCATTACCATGCTTGCTCTACGCTTGCCCTGGATAATTGGTGGCTCAGTGGTTATAGAGGTAGTTTTTTCCTGGGGAGGAATCGGTTCTCTGCTTGTTAACAGTGTTAAGGCAAGGGATTATCCTGTAGTTCAGGCCATTTTACTTTTAATTTCTATAGCGGTTGTTTTAGCCAACCTTTTTGCTGATATTATATATACCTGGGTAGATCCCCGCATAAGAACGGAGGGATGAGATTGAGTGAAGTCAATGTAGAAGAAATCAAGATGGAACTAGCCAATTTGAAAAACAAAAAGTCCAGCCAGCTCAGTCTGGTCTGGAAGAGATTTAAGAGCAATCGACTTGCTCTGCTTGGTTTTGTATTTGTTATGATAATAATATTTATAGCCATATTTGCTCCTTTTTTAACCCCATATAAACCGTATGCTACTGATCCCAGCAACAGGTTAATGGGACCTTCTCGCACACATTTATTAGGAACAGATTCTCTGGGTAGAGATGTTTTAACCAGATTATTTTATGGGTCACGTATAGCCCTACAAATTGGAGTATTAATAATTTTATTTGAGGGCTTTATTGGAATTATGATGGGGGTTTTATCAGGCTTTTTTGGAGGCATTATCGACAGTATTATTATGAGACTTGTTGATATTTTAAGATCTTTTCCGGTAATTATACTGGCCATGGCAATTGCGGGAATAATGGGGCAGGGAATATATAATGTTGTTATTGCCCTGGGGATAGTAGGTTGGACTACCTATGCCAGGATGGTAAGGAGCAAAATACTATCTATTAAAGAGGCTGATTATATAGAGGCAGGTTACTCGATTGGAGAAAGTACTTATTCAATTATTACAAGATATATTGTGCCTAATGCTATACCAACTGCAATAGTTATGATCAGTATTATGATGCCTACAGCTTTAATTGCTTCTGCTACACTGAGTTTTCTCGGTTTAGGTGTACAGCCACCAATTCCTTCCTGGGGGTCAATGGTTGCAGCCGGTAGGAATTATCTTCTGCAAGCACCCTGGATTTCCACTTCAGCAGGCTTTTTTATCATGTTTACTGTTTTAGGATTTAACTTTATCGGAGATGGTTTAAGAGATGCACTTGATCCAACCACAAAACATTAAAAAGTTAAAGGAGATATATAATGAGTGAATTACTCTATATTAAGGATTTGAAGGTATATTTCAATACTGAAGAAGGTGTGGTAAAAGCCCTGGCAGGAGTAAACTTTGAGATAGTAAAAGGTAGTTTCCACGGTTTAATCGGTGAAACTGGTTGTGGTAAAAGTGTTACAGGTCTTTCTATCTTAAAACTGCTGGATAATAATGCCTTAATTGAAGGTGGCGAGATTATATATAAAGATGAAAATTTATTAGATAAAACGGAAAAACAGATGCAGAAAGATTTTAGAGGAAATGAAATAGCAATGATCTTTCAAGATCCCGGTTCTTCTTTAAATCCTGTCTTTACAATCCAGGACCAGATTCAAGAATCAGTTAAGATGTATAAGAAGGCATCTAAACAGGAATATAGAAATATAGTAATAGAAGAACTTAAAAAGGTAAAATTGCCTGATGTAGAAGGCCTTTTAGATAAATATCCTCATCAGTTAAGTGGGGGCATGAAGCAGAGGGTTATGATAGCAATGATGCTGGCCTGCAATCCCAATCTTTTAATAGCAGATGAACCCACAACTGCATTAGATGTTTCAATTCAAGCTCAGTTTTTGCAGGTTTTGAAAAATTTAAAAGATAAATTCGATATGACCGTTTTATATATCACCCATGATTTGGCAGTAGTTAGTGAGATTTGTGATTATGTATCAGTTATGTATGCAGGCAGGATTGTAGAAAATGTCCCGGTTAGAGAACTCTTCAAAAACCCTGTCCATCCTTATAGTTATAAGTTAGTTCATTCGGTTTTAGGTGTCAAAACATTTTTAGAAGATCTAGAAGAGATACCAGGTTCTGTACCAAGATTAATAGATCCACCTTCAGGATGTAGATTCCACCCTCGCTGTGAAGAAGCAATAGATATTTGCAAAACAAAGGTACCACAACTTAAAAAGATAGGTAAAAATCATTATGTAGCCTGTCATAGAAGGTGATAAAATTGGCAAATACTATAATTGAAACCAAGGATTTAAAAAAATATTTTGATACACTCAAAGGCCCCTGCAAAGCTGTTAATAAAGTTAATTTAAGAATTAAACAGGGAGAGACATTTGGCCTGGTTGGAGAGTCGGGATGCGGCAAATCTACACTTGTACGCACAATTTTAAAATTAATTGAACCCACTTCAGGACAAATCTTTTTAGATGGTGTAGATATTACTGATTATAAGAAAAAAAAGTTGATGGCATTGAGAAAAAAAATGTCACTTGTATTTCAGGATCCTCATTCTTCTTTAAATCCGAGGATGACAGTTTTTGATACCCTGTCAAGACCTCTAAAAATACATAACTTAACTAAAAATAATGAAGAAACAATGATTGAAATTACAAAGTTACTGAAGTTAATGGGCATGCAGCCGGAACATATGATTAGATTCCCCCATGAATTAAGTGGAGGACAGAAACAAAGAATTGGTATTGCGCGGGCTCTAGCAGTCAAACCTGAGCTAATATTTTTAGACGAACCAACTTCTGCTCTTGATGTATCGGTACAAACCAAAATATTAAAGTTATTGAATAAAACAAAAAAGATCAGAGACCTCACTTATTTTTATATTTCACATGACATTAATTTAATCAGGGTTGTATCTGATCGTATTGGTGTGATGTATTTAGGTCAAATAGTTGAAATTGGGGAGGTTGATCTAATATATAATAATCCCATACACCCCTATACAAAAGGCTTATTCGCATCTGTACCTGAACCTGATCCTGATAAGAAGATTAAAGGCGAGCCATTGAGCGGTGAGGTGCCCAGTCCTGTTAATCCACCCATGGGATGTAGTTTTGCACCACGATGTCCCTTTGTAGAGCCGAAATGTAGAGAGGAAAAACCAAAACTTAAACTACTTTCAGATGGAAGGAGGGTTGCCTGTCATAAGGATAACTTAAGATAAGAATAGCTTTTTTAAAAATCTAATTAGGAGGTTTTAATGTGAAAAAGACTATTTCATTATTTTTAACATTTTCATTATTGATTGGTTTGATGATCTTTTCTGTAGTTGTCACAGCTCAGGAAGATGACACCGTTCATATTGCTATTCAAACTGAACCCTCTAAATTAAATCCCATTACCTATCAAGATACTGAAACAGACTTTGTATTAAGTCAAATCTGTGATCCTCTAGTAGAGGTTTCAACTGAGGGTTCTTATACAGCAGAGGGAGCTATTATCGAAGATTATAGGATTGAAGAGGGTGGTAAGGTATATGTTTTTGAAATTAGAGAAGGGATTAAATTTCATAATGGAGAAGATCTGACAGGTGAAGATGTAAAATTCACATACGAATCCTTAAAAGATAAAGAACTTGCTTCACCACATAGAAGTTATTATGAAGGTATTGAAGATATAGTCTTAGTTGATGAATATACTGTGAAAGTTATCCTGGGAGATACAAATGTTACATTTTTGACTAATGCCAGGTTACGTAATCATGTATTACCTAAGGATTATATTGAAGAAGTAGGTTGGGATGGGTATGAGAAACATCCTGTTGGTAGTGGGCCATATGAGTTTATCGAACATGATCCTGGTCAAAGGATAGTCCTGAAGAAATTTGAAGATTTTTGGGGAGAGAATGCAAAGATAGACAATCTAATATTTAGATTTTATCCAGAGACGACTTCAGCAGTTATGGCTTTACAGACCAAAGAAATAGACTTTATTGCAGAGATGCCGGCTGAAGTATTCGAAGATCTAAAAAGCAAAGAAGATGTGGGCTTAAAATTTGGCACATATAATAAATTTGAGGATCATAGGATTTGCTTCAATAAGCGCGAAGATAGTATATTTAGTGATGTACGCTTGCGGAAAGCAGTTGCTTATGCTGTCAATAGATATGAACTTATTGAGTTAACACGAGGAGATATGGCTGTACCGGCTGCTGGTAGGGTTCCCAGCTTCCATCCTGCTACTGCACCCAATGCTAATGCCTATGAAGAAAATCTTGAAAAAGCGCAAGAATTAATGGCAGAAGCAGGTTATCCTGATGGATTTAAGACAAAGATTTTTGCTCCTTCCGGTTATAGAGAAAGGGTTCTGGAAGTTCAGCAGATCCAGCAGCAGTTAGCAAGAATTAATATTGATCTGGAGGTTGTAACATTAGAATGGGGTACTTATCTAGATGTTACAGCAGATGGCCAGGCACCGATGTTTAGAGAAAGATGGTCAGCAGGTGTCCCTTCCCCTTATAGTTTTGTAGAAAACTGGCATTCTGAATCAGGATGGAATGCGATATTTGGTACTTATGAAAATGATGAGGTTGATGCTTTAATTGATTTAATCAAGGTCACCACAGATCAAGAAGAGAGATGGCAGTTATATAGAACCGTACAAAATCTAGCTATGGATGAAGTTGCCTGTTATCCATTATATTGGCCTGTAATAGGTGAAGCATATAATGATGAAATTACCATTCCAGAAGATGTATGGAATGTCTTCAAAAGACCGATTTATAATGTTGATAAATGGCATTTTTAAAGAAAAGATAACAGTTTAATTTTTTGATCAAAGGCAGCCCATTTGGGTTGCCTTTTTGCCTTTATTTATATTATAATGTAATAAGTAAAGGATTTCGAGGTGAAAACATGTACATAGATACGATCAAAAAACGAATTAAAAACAGTATAATAAGACCATTAGGGGTAAAAGGTGAGTTTGCTGTTCTTTTGCCCTTAGTCAAATTAGAAGAAGAATTACATTTGATTTATGAAGTGAGAGCAGAGGAGATGGGAACTCAACCAGGTGAAATATCCTTTCCGGGAGGACGCATTGAAGCTAATGAGACTGTAAGAGAAGCTGCCTTAAGAGAAACTGAAGAAGAGCTGGGTATAGACAGGTCAAATATAGAATTATTTGGTCAACTGGATTATCTAATCCCCGTCTTTAATATTGCTCTTTATCCCTTTTTAGCCAATATCAATGTACCGTCATTAAATGTATTAGATATTAATGAAGCTGAGGTTAAAGAGGTATTCAGTGTACCTCTCAATTTCTTTTTACAAAATGAGCCAGAAACCCATATAATAAACTGCAGATATGAAATAAATGATAATTTTCCTTACCATTTAATCCGTAATGGAGAAGATTATGATTGGCGAGATGGTCAATATCCCGTTCATTTTTATGAATATAATAATTATGTAATTTGGGGTATGACAGCCCGATTTACAAGAAACTTGATTGATAAAATTAAAAAAGAAAACATTTAAAAGGAGGTTATTATGGAAAAAAAGATTTATCGTTCCCAAAAAAACAAAGTTATTGGTGGGGTTTGTGGAGGTATTGGAGAGTATTTTGATATTGACCCCGTTCTTATCAGATTAATATTTATAATTTTATTTTTTTCTGCAGGAGTCGGTTTCTTAGGATACATTATAGCCTGGATTATCATACCAGAAAAGCCTTTGGATAAAGCAAATATAGAGGTTGAAAATGATGAGGAAACCATAAAAAGAAAAAAAGCAAAAAGAACTAAAGTGATAGGATATATCTTATTCGGGTTGGGTATCTTTTTCATTTTGAATTTATGGTTTAATATAAATTTAAAATTAAGCCCTGAATTTTTAGCTATTGCAATAATATTAATCGGTTTAATATTGATATTTAAAAATAAGTCTAAGCCTTAATTCCACTAACTTTAATTTTGTGAGTATTCTGGGATTTCTTTTCTGTTCTTCATTTCTAGCTGAATTTTATTTAATGTTATTTTGAGCCAAATTACAGCTGGAATAATACTAATTACCTCAGAAACGGGGAAAGCATACCACAAATAACCTAGGCCATAAAAGCGTCCTAGCAAATACATAAGGGGTAAGAGGATGACAATCTGTCTTAAAAATGACAAAAAGAGACTGGGTAGACCTCTACCTAATGCCTGAAATGTGGTAGAAACAATAATAGCAGGTCCGATTATAGGAAAGGCTATACTTATTTTTTTTAAAGCTTCTGAACCAATTCTTATTAATTCTGGATCATTATTAAAAAGAGCGACTAACTGGGATGGTATAGTTTGGAATAAGATAAATCCAGTCATTGTGAAAACAAAGCCAATCAATAAAGCTAATTTAATGGTTTTATGCACTCTTTCAGGATTATTGTGACCGTAGTTATAGCCTATTATGGGCATATAGCCCTGGTTTAAACCGAATACAGGCATAAAAATAAAAGACTGTAATCTAAAATAAATTCCTCCTGCTGCAATAGCCGTAGTAGTAAATGAGGCTAATATTCTATTCATACCTGATAACATTAGACTGGCTAATAGCTGCATAACCATAGCTGGAAAACCGACTTTATACACTTCTATTATCACACTAAAATCGAATTTAAATGTTTTAAGGTTTAACTTCAATTCATTTTTATCACTAAATAACATAATAACTAAAAACACACCACTTAACAGACGTGCACTAACAGTAGCAACTGCAGCTCCCTGTATGCCCATCTGAGGGAAGAACCATAAGCCGAATATTAAAAATGGATCGAGGATAATATTAATGATTGCTCCAATTACCATCACAACCATCGGTATGAAGGTATTGCCTTCACCCCTTAGTATGTTGTTTGAAATCATAGGAAAGAAGAGGGCTAAAGAGCCCATTAAGATTATTGAGATATATTGAGTACCTAAATTAATTAAGTTGGGGTCATCTGTAAACAATAAGAATAACTTATCAGCAAAAAAGTAACCAACTGCTCCCATAATAAGGCTGTAAAGCAGAGATATTATTATCACATGCTCAGCTGCATTGGCTGCTTTATTTTTATTTCCTTTGCCCAGCATTCTGGATATTAAGGAACTGGTCCCCACACCTGTTCCAACTGCAATAGCTATTATAATCATCTGGAGAGGAAAGCTTAAAGAGAGTGCTGATAATGGATCTGTCCCCAGGCGTCCTACATATATGCTGTCCACAACATTATATAAAGCTTGAATGAGCATCGCTATTATTGATGGGATTGATAGTCTAAATAAAAGGGGAAAAATTGGTTCAGTTCCCAATCGTTTTGAACTGTGCTTTTGCAATATGATCACCTCAGCTGATTTGTGTCAATCTGTATAAATGATATATTATTATAATTTTAATGTCAATTTTCTGTAAAGTTAAATAGTCTAAAATTATAGGAATAAGGAGAAATTAAGATGAAAGAGAAAACAACTTTTGCAACCTTTGAAAAATTAGATATAAGGGTTGGCATAATTAAAAAGGTTAAATCATTTCCTAAAGCCAAAAAACCTGCTTATAAACTCTGGGTTGATTTTGGCGAAAAAATAGGTATAAAAAAATCCAGTGCACAGATTACAGAAAAATATACAAAAGATGAATTGGAGGGAAAAAAAGTAATAGCAGTTATTAATTTTCCTCCCTTACAGATCGCTGAATTTAAATCTGAAGTTTTAGTACTGGGTATTTATGCAAATGGGGGAGTTGTTTTATTAAGCCCTGATAAAGATACAAGATTAGGAGATAAAATTGGCTAAAAGGAAGGGAGATTTATACTATATGTTAAAGAAAGAAATTATTAATAATAAGGCAGAAGAAATACAAAAAGATTTAGTAAAATGGAGGAGAAGAATTCATCAAAACCCCGAAACGGGTTTTAATGAGGTAGAAACTTCTAATTTTATAGCAGAAAAGTTAGAAGATTTTAATATTCCATACCAGAGGGTATGTAAAACAGGTATAACTGGCTTAATTAAAGGTAGTAAACCTGGTGAAACCTTGGCTATTAGGGCAGATATAGATGCTTTAGCTATGGAAGAAAAAAATAATGTAATTTATAAATCGAAAAATAAGCAGGCTATGCATGCCTGTGGTCATGATGGTCATACTACAATTTTATTGGGAACAGCCAAACTTTTATCTAAAATGAAAGAAAAAATTAGGGGAAATGTAAAATTACTATTCCAACCAGCCGAAGAGGGGCCAGGAGGAGCAAAGCCAATGATTGAAGCAGGTGTGTTAAATAATCCAGATGTGGATTATATGTTAGCTCTACACATCAACCCTGATATAGAAAAAAACATGGTAGGGATCAAACAAAATGTAATGATGGCAGCACCAGATATTTTCGAAATTACTATCAAAGGCAAGGGGGCACATGGAGCCCATCCCGAAAAGGGAGTAGATCCTATATCTATAGGTGCTCAAATTGTATTAGGGTTACAGCATATAAAGAGTAGAGAGCTAAATACACATCAACCTGTTGTGATTAGTTGTGGTTCGTTTCAGGCGGGCAATGTATTTAATGTAATACCAGAAGTAGCTAAACTTAAAGGGACTGTACGAACATTTGATCATGAGCTGCGGCAAAAAATTAAAACAAGGATTATTGAAATGGTTGAAAATATTACAAAAGCATATCGAGCAGAATGTAGTTGTGATTATGATTTCCGATATCCTCCTCTAATTAATGATAAAGAGCTGACCAGGCTGATGAAACAGGTTATAAAAAAAGATCTGGGAGAAAAGTACCTTTATGAAATTGCACAACCATCTATGGGAGGAGAGGATTTTGCTTATTTTGCCCAGAAGGTACAGTCAACATATATGCTTTTGGGTACCAGAAATGAAGAGATGGGGATAACTCATGCACTTCATTCACCTTATTTCGATTTTGATGAGGACATATTAAAACAGGGGGTTAAACTTTTTGTTCATGGAGTTAATAGAATATTAAATTGTTAAAATAATTATCATAAAAACAATATATGTTGTAAATCTTTATTAATTTTTAAACTGATGAAAAATTATAATATAAGGCCATTTTAGTTATTAATTGGTATGCTATGTGAACAAAGATATAATTGTAAAATTTATCAAAGTATAATAAATTTGATCACAGATTTAAATACATACCTAGAAAAGTTTTAATTTCAACAATATTCCCAATGTTCCTACAAGAATAGGATGAAAGGCAAATAACCTTTATTTATTTAGTGAAAAAAATAACATAAACAATAGATTGGCATTGATTTCTATTGTAATTGAAGGTATAATTATAATAGATAAAGGGTAAATATTTAAATATAAGATTATTTTTCAATATTATTTGAATAAAAATTAAAGTGATTAACAAAATTGAATTATTAACTTTTATCTCAGAGTATGATGTATCAAAAATACAAGTTATCTAAAAATTATTCTTTTTATAATTTTGTTTTTCACTAAAATAAATTTTAGCAAAGGGGCGATTAGTATTAATAACTTAGTTACAACTATAAAAGATTCCTGTCATGAGTGTTATGCTTGTGTAAGGAACTGTCCCGTAAAAGCCCTACAGGTTAAGGATGGCCAGGCAGAGGTGATTGATCACCGCTGTATTAATTGTACTAATTGTGTAACTATATGTTCACAAGGTGCTAAAGAAGTAAAAAACTATAAAGAGCACATAAGCTCCTTATTAAAAACAGGAAAAGAAAATATTGTTATTGGTTTGGCTCCCAGCTTTCCTGCTTTCGACACAGATTTGAGCTTAAAAGATTGGCAGAACATATTACTGCAGGCAGGTTTTAAAGAGGTTTATGAGGTTGCCTGGGGAGCTCAATTAATAATTGATGAATATAAGAAATACTTAAAAGAAAGTGATGAACCTGTTATAAGCAGCGCCTGTCCGGTTGTTGTTAATTATATTAGGAAATATTATTCTGAGTTAGTAAAATATTTAGCACCGTTTGTTTCACCAATGGGTGCCCTTGTTAGATATTTAGAAGAAATATTGGATTCTGAAGAGAAAATTGTTCTGGTTGGCCCCTGTCATGCAAAAAAATCAGAATTTTCCGAAAGCAGTATGGTTGAGGGAGTTTTGACATTTACAGAGTTTTTTGAAATGTTAAATGAAGATTTCAATATTAATTTTTCAAAAAAGAATAGCAGTATTGAAAATGACGTTAATCCAGCCTCAATAATAACGGATTATTCCCGCCAGATTCCTATAGCAGGAGGCCTAAAAGACGCATTAGTAGAAAATACAGATGATCAATATATTAAGGTTGAAGACAGTAAAAAATTATGCGCGCTTTTTGATATGATGTCAGAAGGGGAAATAAGACCTGATTTTGTTGATGCACTATTTTGCGATGGCTGTATAAACGGTGTGGATTTAACTGAAAAGAGTCATTTTAAAAAGGAAATAGCCGTTAATCAATTTATCAACAAGAGAGAAAGGACTGAGCAATTAAAATATAAGGCTGAGTTGGCTTCAGATATAGACTATAGCTTTCTGTACACTGAAGACTATCAAAAACTAGAAGAACCAAGTCAAGCAGAAATTTGGAAAATTCTTGCAAAGACTAATAAATACTGTGAAGATGATTTATTAAACTGTGGGGCATGTGGCTATGATTCATGTGAAGAAAAAGCAGTTGCTGTTTATCAAGGTATAGCAGAAGTTGAAATGTGTTTACCTTTTTTACTTGATGAAAGAAGAAATGAAGTAGAAGATATTAAAAACTTAAATCTGGAACTTGATAGTATTATTAATTCTTCCTATGATGGAATGTTATTAGTTGATAATAAGTTAAGTGTTGAAAAAGTAAATGATGCTTATTTAGATATGATTGACCTCACAGAAGAAGAGTTGCTTAATTTAGACCTTTATGAATTAGAGGAAGAAAAAATTATTTATCCCTCGGCAGCTTTGTTAGCTTTTAAGGAAAAAAGGGATATTACTATTGTACAAAATACAGATAATAAAAAACTACTAACTACTGCTACTCCAGTCTTATCTGACGATAATGAAATTATCAGAGTTATTGTTAACGCCAGGGATATAAATGAACTAGATGTGAGTGTAGACACAAATTTATCAGGTCATGAGAAAGTAAAATTATCAATTAAAGATGGTGACAATAAGCATAATAAGATGTCTCATATTGTCTGTAAATCAGATAAAATGAAACGGATATTAAATATTGCTGAAAAAATCGGTGATACAAATTCTACAGTTTTAATTACGGGTGATTCAGGAGTTGGTAAAGAAGTAATAGCTAGATATATTCACAAATTAGATAATAAAAGAGAAGAACTTGTAAAGATTAATTGTGGCGCAATACCAGAGAGGTTACTAGAATCGGAGTTATTCGGTTATGAAACCGGTGCATTTAGTGGGGCAAGAAGAGAAGGCAAACCCGGCTTAATTGAAAAAGCTAATAATGGTACTTTGTTTTTAGATGAAATTGGAGAGATGCCTGTCAATATGCAGGTAAAATTACTTCAAGTTATTCAGGAACATCGTCTGACAAGAATTGGTGGAGTTGAGGCAATTGAAGTTAATTTTAGATTGATAGCAGCTACAAATAGAAATTTAAAGAAAAGCGTAGAGGCGGGAGAATTTAGAGAGGATCTCTTTTATAGGTTGAATGTGATACCAATAAACATACCACCTTTGTCTGAAAGGCCGCAGGACATAATACCTTTATTTGAATATTATATAGATAAATTTAATGAAAAATATAATAAAAAAGCTCATTTTGACCCCGGGGTTAAGGATATTTTAATAAAATACGATTGGCCGGGCAATGTGAGGGAAATGATTAACTTAATTGAGAGATTGGTAGTGACCAGTGAAAAATCACAGATTATTACTGTAAAGAATGTTGAAGAGTTTCTTAATACCAAAAAAAATGAGGGGGAGGACAGTAATATAGTAGTTAAGGATATTGTTCCTTTAAGAGAAGCGGTTGATTTAGTTGAAAAAGAACTGCTCAAGTTGGCTAAAGGCAAGAATAAGACTACTTATGAGATTGCTGATATACTGGGTGTTAATCAATCCACTGTAGTAAGAAAGTTAAAAAAGTACTTTGATTGATGCAGTCTTGCATTAAGGTGATGTAGTTGTGCATTAATGATAAAGCCTGTTATTACAACTAAACGTGATTAATAATGTGAAAAAAATATCTAAAGTCGATGCGCGACTGCATTATATAGTGTTTTTTTAGAAAAGAGTGGTGAATTATTAGGATATTTTTATTCTTATTCATTATTTAAAAAATATATTAAGGTTAAAAATACTTAAAACAGGCTATTTTGACTAAAAAATGAACATTTTAAGGATTTAAATCTAAGATATTTACATTCTGGTACAATATATGCATAATATAATAAACAGAAGTAATTAGGCAAGTTAGTGTTTTTTTTAACAAAATAAGAGAATTTATTCACAAAAAAGGAGGTTTGTATTTAGATGAATAGTGATAAGTTTTTAGACAGGGCTCATGATATTCAGGACACTTATGGTTATATTCCAGAAGGTGAAATAGACAAAATGGCCAAAGAATTTGATGTACCGAGAGCGAAGGTATATGGCAGCATCCGTTTTTATTCGATGTTTTATACGGAACCGACGGGTAAGTATATCATTAGGGTATGTGACAGTCTTTCCTGTCACATTAATGATTCAAAATCTATTGTGGAAAGTATAAAAAATTATTTAGGCATTGATGATGGAGAAACTACAAAAAACAAAAAATTTACACTTGAAGTGGTAGAATGTCTAGGACACTGTGGAGAAGGTCCGGTTATGATGGTAAATGATGAAATGTATACTCATGTTAGTGAAAATATGGCCTTAGATATTATCAAAGATTGCACATAAAAGGAGGTAAGCTTTAAATGAGTGAAAAATATTTTTTGAAAGAAAACATGGTAAAAAGTATTTCGGATTATGATTTTTCTGCTTTTAAAAAAGCCCTTAAGATGGGACAAAGTAAGGTTGTAAAAGAAATTGAAGATTCAGGTTTAAAAGGAAGGGGCGGTGCGGGCTTTCCTACTGGCTTTAAATGGAAGCTTGCCTCACAGCAAGAATCTGATTTGAAATATTTTATCTGTAATGGTGATGAAGGTGAACCGGGAACTTTTAAAGACCGCTTATTAATGGAAGATAGTCCCGTTAGGGTTTTAGAAGGGATAATGATAGGTGCATTTGCAGTTGGTGCCAGCCAGGGATATATATATATAAGAGGAGAATATGCAAAGTCAATTAAAATATTTAATGACATAATTAAGGAAGCTAAAAAAGAACAGGTATTAGGTGAAAATATATTCGGCAGTGATTTCAGTTTTGACATGAAACTTATTAAAGGTGCCGGTGCTTATGTATGTGGAGATGAAACTTCTTTAATTAATTCGATAGAAGGTCACAGAGGAATATCTCGTATTAAACCACCTTATCCTATTGAAAAAGGACTATTCGATAAACCTACTGTAGTTAATAATGTTGAAACATTGAGTTGTGCTGCTGAAATTATTAATCAGGGTTCTGATACCTATAATGAATTAGGTACAAAAAATAGTAGAGGGACTAAATTAGTTTGTTTAAGTGGAGATATTAATGAGCCTGGTGTTTATGAAGTAGAATTTGGCAGTATGACTATTAGAGAAATCATTGAAGAATTCGGTAAAGGTATTAAAAATAATAGAGAAT
>JAGYMU010000030.1 GCA_018399995.1 Halanaerobiales bacterium
AGGATAAGACCGGAAACGCCTCTTGTAATATCTGAAATTTGACTGGTAACATACCTGCGCTTTCTCCATCAATATCTATTAATACTCGATCAGAAGAGACAATCTTAACTGTCTTTCCCTTAATATAGTCAATCTTGGGATAATTAATATGGGTACCTCTATAGGCTTTGTACATATTAAACAGGGTTTCTATCCTGCTTAAATCTCCCAAAATTATAATATCAAAAAGCCCATCATCAATTTCAGCCTTGGGGGCAATTGGCATTCCCCCGGCAAAATACTTGCCCAAACTAACAATTATACTGTTGGTCTGGTCATTTCTTATCAAACTACCATCAATATATATTTTCATATCCTTATTTTTATACTTAAGCAGAGTTCTGACAACACCAAAAAGATATGTTAAAAGGCCTCCCATTAATTTTGATACACGATTAACATACTCTACTGTCTCCCCTCCAATACCAACATCAGCTGTGTTGACAAAAAATCTTTTTGTCTTTTTTTTGTCAAAATTTAGATAGTCCATTCTACCCAAATCCACCCATTTTATTTTTTGCCTTTTATAAACCTCAATAACGTCTTTAACATTTTTAGTTAAACCAAGGCTGCGGATATAATCAGAGCCTGTACCCTGAGAAAAAATCAGAAGTGATGATCTTTTTTCAGCAAAATTACCTTCTTGAAAAAAACCATTCACAACTTCATTAACAGTTCCATCCCCTCCCACGGCCATTATCGTCTTATAACCCTTAGATAAGGCTTCTTCGGTTAGTGTTATCGCGTGACCGGGATAATGAGTATGTTTTACTTTTAGCTGTAGGCCAGCTCTTTGCAGCTGTTTTTGATGAGCAGGCCATCTTTTACCCGTCTTGTTATTTGAAGAAATGGGATTGACTATCGTGTATATGATATTGTTTTTAGGAAAATAATATTTTTTATTATCTTTTTGCAAATTGAATCACCCATGTTTATAATTTCTTTTTATAATATAAATATCCTCTATTATTTTCAATTAAAAAACTACCATTTCTGGTAGTTTAAAGAGTATTTATAACTTTTTCTGCCTTTCTTAAAAATATATCTTCAGGTCCCGCTAATATCCTTAAAACTTCAGACTTATTTATTTTCAACTTCTTATCCAGATAAAATATATTAGAATTGTTCTCGAGAAGTTCTAAAGTAGAGAATCCCATCGCGTTATTTATTGAATAGAACCTCTTATACCCATTCCATTTTTCTGGAATTGCCTCATAATAATTAATTAAAGCCGGCGCGTGTCTTTGGACATTTCGAATCATCTTATCAAGCACCTGGAGTGCCTTTTTTTCATAACCTCTATCAATTATTTTAGATTCTGTTATTTTCAATTCTTTTAAAGGCCAATAATGTTTTTTATGGTTAATAATATCCAGTTTGATATCCCTAATAATATTTACTTTTTGTAAAAATAATCCGGCTTCCACAAAGTTTTTTTTCAGGGTTTCAACCTCTTTTTTTTCTATACTTCCCTTTTCTATTATTAAATCAGTCAAAAACCCTCCTACAGTACCTGCCACATAATAACAGTATTCATCCAGTTCCATAAAGGTGTCAACTTTTTTCTCTAGATATGCTTGCATACCGCTGTTCATCTCTGATAACCACTTAAAGGAAATCTTTTGTACCCTGGGAGTAAGCTGATTAAAACTTTTTTTCAATTTGTTTGTATTTTCTACAAGGTTTTTAATATTACCTTCAAAATATTTGGCCTGACTCTCAATATCTCTAATAATTTTCTTTTTTTTAGTTAGATCGGGATTAAATAAGCTTACAACCTTATCCATATATTTCTTTCTAATAGGAACAGCAAGTTCTCCTTCATCTTCAAAACTGTCTATAAGTCTATCCTGAAGATAGATGATCATTACGGGTATTTTTATCTTTTCATCAAGTAAAGGTATTGTTAAAGCAAAACTGCGAGAAACCTTCTTTAGTATATTACGGCAAAAATCAATCTCTTTGTTCTTTTTCTTTATCATCTTCTTTAACACCAGACCTTCTTTTAATTATCTTCAATATTAAGTTAACCAAAACAAATAATAATACAAAAAGTACAAAAGATGTATAATAATCTTGCTCAGTTTTTTGTTCAGTTCTTTTGACATAAACAGGCTCTATTTGTGGATAGTCGTTTTCATAATGACTGAGCATTTTATACTGATTATATTCGGGAGGTACAATCAAATCAATAACGCGGGGAGCATATTCAACAGACTTTTCTCCTTTAAGATTAAAAAACCAGTGGTCATCACTATTTTTTACCCCTCTGTAATAATTATATCCAAAAGGATCAAACCCTCCCACCATAATATATAAATATGAATCATCTAAAGACCCTATTTTTTCTTTATCAACCTTTAATTTGATCCAGTTATCTTTGACTTCTATTTCTGGATTTTTTATAATCCAGGGCAGATCATCTTCTGCAATTATTAAATCTAGAAAATCACTACTCCTATCATCTGGCACATTTAGACTTACCCACCATCCATTTATTTTTAAAAGTTTATTCCAGCAGTAAGCAGGATTCAATTTAACATTGGCCCCCTTTGAAAACAGTTCGAATGAACCACCTTTTGCATTGTCTATGTATATTTCAATAAGAGGTAGACTGAAACCAAAAGTTGAATCCCATACATTAATCAACTCATTAAATTTTAATTGAAACTCATATTGAGATGTCTCTTCAATAATATTGAATGCAGTTATATCAAATAAACCTTTTCCTTTTTGAAAAACATCAGCCTGTGGATAGATATAATTACCGGGCCCGTAGTCATCACCAGCCGGATCAATAATACTTAAAATTATCTCGGCTTTAACCTGTGTGCAAAAATAAAATAATGTAATAATCATAAAAAGAGATATTAATACTGTATATTTATGAAACTTACTCATCTATATTTCCCCCACTCAAGTAAGCCTATACAGATCATCACCCATACTTACTGCAATTGCACCAACCACACCTGCATTTTTACCAAGTTCAGACTTTTTTAATTCTAATTTTTTTAAATTATAGTCCAGAGCCCTCTGCCGCAAACTCTCTTTTAAATCCTTGATGAAAAGTTTTTCAGCGTTCATTACCCCTCCACCCAGTACTATAATTTCAGGATCGAAAAGATTAACCACATTTGCAATACCAATACCCAGTAGTCGGCCTGTTAGACTATAAATCTGTAAGGCCTCTTGGTCCCCTTCTCTGGCAGCTTCAGCAACTAATTGGGCATCAACAAGTTCTGGATTACCTTTACTGTAGTTTATTATAAGGCTTTTGCGCTTCTGTTTGACCACTTTTTTTCCCCTTCTAGCTATAGCAGTACCAGAAGCAACTGCCTCAAAACAACCGTAATTTCCACAGCCACATTGGTAATCACTGTCGGGGATTAACGTCATATGGCCGATTTCACCTGCATTACCCTTTCCACCATGAAATATCTGGCCATCTATGATGATTCCCCCGCCAATTCCAGTACTTATTGTAATATATATTATATTATCTGAGTCTCGGCCTGCCCCAAAATACTTCTCTGCTAAGGCAGCTGCATTAGCATCATTTTCCAAAACAACGGGCTTTTTAGTATGTGATTCTAAGATATCAACAAGGGGAACCTTTGACCAGGCAAGATTGGAATTTTTAATTATTAAACCATTTTCAAAATCAAGTGGTCCGGGGACAGCCACACCTATTTTTTTGATATCAGCTTTTTTTACTGAACTGCTTTTTTTAACATCCCCTATACTATTTAATATATTAGAGATTATAAACTTTTGACCTTTATCCGCTTGAGTCGCTGTTTTTACCTTATTTAATATTTTACCATTATTGTCTGCCAAAGCTGTCAAAATTTTGGTACCACCTATATCAATACCTATATAATATGATTTACTCATCAGAATTCAGCCCCTCTATCTTTAATTTATCATAATTAGAAGATATCTGGATGGTCCCATATAATATCATTAAAACCAAAAAGTTCATCAAAAGAATCACCATACCAAATCCAGTTAATATAAGAACAAGGGTAATGATTAATATGATTATTAACCATAAAAGAGAAAAGATAACATTGTCTATCGTCAATATTAAGGAATTCTTCAAAATATACCTGATCTTTTTTTCTTTATCAAGAACTAAAAATCCCCAATAATAACACTGCATCATGGAGAAAAAGATTAATATATATAGGATTAAAACTGCAAGTATTAACATGAAAAGACTATCCGTACCTTTTCTTAAAAAGAAAACCAGATCTAAAATTAATAGACTATATATAAAAAAAGATAAAAGAAAGCCTAACAAAGCCCTTTTAAAGTTATCAATTATATAGGCAAAATATTTTTTAACACGAAAATCATTAAAATTTATAAAATCTATACCGATTTCAAGTCCAGCCATAAAAAGAGGACCTAGAAATATTATAGGTACAGCCAATAATATATAGATTTGAGTTGATAAACCAAAATAACCAACAAAAATAACCAGTAGAGAAAGTAAAAACCAGCTTATATTTAATATTGCAAATTTGAATAATTTTCTATAGGTTCCTGCTGTTGACTTCTTTAGTACCTTCCATATTTCCACAATGGCATCCTCCATTTTCTAAAAATTCAAATTAATTATACCACTTATGAAATTTAATGTAAAGAATATGAAAAGCCCCAAATATGGGGCTCTTTTATTATAATTATATCTTAAAAACCTATTTTTTATTAACCCTTTCATCATGTATCGGTCTGGATATTTCTTCCCACCTTTCGGCTAAATCTTCCAGCTTTTGACCTACCTTTTCATCCACAACATTCTTGGCACCTTTATGTGTAGGTTTGGCATTAGATTCTTTAACCATCTCTCTCAGGGCAGGGTTGTTATCTATTATTGGACAGGGACGCAGTGAATTTTCATTAAAGGGCTGTCTTTTTTGATACTCTCTAAAAAGATCGTTTCCCAATGCTTCTTTCAAAGATTTTTCTTTGATATTATCAGAACTGAAATGTACAAAAGCACAGGGTTCAACATCTCCCTCGGCATTTATATGAAAATATCTTCTGCCACCCGCAATACAACCTCCACTGTATGTTCCATCATTCCAAAAATCAATTAAAAAGAGAGGATTATTGGCTCTAAGTTCAGGTATTCTATAGGCTAAATATTTCCTCTGCTCAGGAGTTAACATCATCTCTAAATCAGGTTCTCTTCCAATTGGAATATAGTGAAAACACCAGCCGTAAATAGCTCCTTTTTCAATCATTTTATTGTAAAAATCATCTGTCTTAAAGATATCATATACATTATCACGGGACGCTGTCAGACTTATTCCGAAGGGGATACCGCGTTCTTTTAATCGATCCATAGTGTTCATGATCTTATCATAAACACCTTTACCTCTACGTTGATCTGTCTGTTCTTTAAATCCTTCCAAACTTATAGCTGGAGTTAAATTGCCAGAAGCAAGCATCCTGTCAGCCATCTCATCATCTATTAAAGTACCATTTGTGTACATCATAAAAGCAACATCTGGATGTTTTTCTACCAGCTCCATTAGACGAGGATATACGGTTGGCTCTCCTCCTGAAAAAATAATGAAGTAAATACCTAAATCCTTTGCTTCATTTATTATGCGATCCATTGTTTCAAATCCTAGGTTATCACCCTTTTTGTATTCGCCTGCCCAACAACCTGTACAGTTCAAATTACATGCACTGGTTGGATCCATCAAAATTGCCCAGGGAACATCGTAACCAAATTTTTCACCCATCTTTTTCTGATAGGGCATACCCAAAAGGGTTGCATTAACAAAAAAGTTAACAAAAAAGTTTTCTATATAACTAGGGGCAATATCGTCTAATATTTTGATGTATTCTTTAATAACAGGGCTCTTTTTATAGTTCTGCCTGACAACTTCGATCTGCCTGTGATTTTGTTCTCTGCCAGCCAATTTATCAGCCAGGTTAAGTACTTTTAAAAAATTCTTGTCCGGATTCTTTTTGATATACTGTAATCCCTTTTCAACAATCTTTTCTGCAGCAAATTTTTTAGCAAAATTGAAACTAGCCATAATATCCCTCCCTGAATTTATGTTGCATTTATCCTGACTTTTTAAGTTTTATTATTGCTTGTTTAACTTATACTATCACTTTAGGTGTCTATCATCAACTCATTATCAATTTTTCTAAAATAACTGCTACACCATCTTCCTGATGAGAAGGAGCAATCACATCCGATGCCTTTTTAACTAACCGATGAGCATTGCCCATTGCTATTCCGGTTCCGGCTAATGAGATCATCTCTATATCATTTAAACCATCTCCAATTGCAATGACTTCTTCTCTTTTTAAACCTCTTTCATTCATTAGATGATCAAGGGTATTACCTTTATTAACTCCTTTAGCACCAATTTCAATAAAATAATTCTTGGATTCAGTTACATCGATAATATCGCTGTATTTCTTTTTCAAATATTCTATATAGTATTTATGCTGAGCTGGATCATCTTCGATAATGAGTAACTTAGTAGGATTTTCAAAATCAAAATCAATTAAATTATCAACATGCACCGCTTTTATCCCCGTAATTCTCTCGTATCTCCTTTTATATCTATTATCCTGATCTACATATAATCTATCATCCTGGTATAGGTTGATATGTAGACCCTCACTTTTTAAATCTTCTATAAGCTTACGGGCAACTTCTTCTTCAATTGGTTTATGATATAAGATTTGTCCGCTCAGTATATCCTTCACCATAGCACCATTATATACTATCACTCTATTTTTTAAAGATAACTCTTCTAAATATGGCTGAGCAGAAGAATACATACGACCTGTAGCAATAATAACTTCTATGTCCTGTGCTCTAATCTTCTCTATCATATCAATATTTTTACAACTAATTTTATGTTCTTCATCTAAAAGAGTATTGTCTAAATCTACAACTACTAATTTGTACAATATATTTTCTCCTTTTCTTCTTATAAGATAAATGATATACCGATAGTAAACTTAATTATATACAAATTTTCTTATTACAATTTTATTTCATTCTGTGAATTATTGCAACTATTTAACCCGAAAATTTCTTTGATAATTCAAAGACTTTCTGTTTTAATTCAGTCAATTTTTTGTCATCATCAATATTTTTTAAACATTCGAAAATATATTCACCAATTAGTTCCATCTCTTTTTTCTTCATTCCTCTTGTGGTAACTGCTGGTGTACCAATTCTTATTCCACTGGTAATAAAAGGACTTCTGGTTTCAAAAGGAATTGTATTTTTATTGACGGTTATTCCTACTTTCTCTAGGGCAGTTTCTGCTTCTTTACCAGTTATCTTTGTGTTGTTTAAATCAACCAACATCAGGTGATTATCTGTACCATTTGAAACCAATCTCAGACCATAACTTTTTAATTTATTAGCTAAGACCTGGGCATTATCTATAATCTGCTTCTGGTATTGAGCAAATTCTTCTGTCATTGCTTCTTTAAAACCAACTGCTTTAGCAGCAATAATATGCATGAGAGGACCACCTTGAATACCGGGAAAAATTGCTTTATCTATATCCTCAGCATGCTCCTTTTTACATAAGATCATGCCTCCCCTTGTACCCCTTAAGGTCTTGTGGGTAGTAGTAGTTACAATATCAGCATATTTAACCGGATTTGGGTGATTGCCGGTTGCAACCAAACCAGCAATATGAGCCATGTCAACCATCAATAGTGCTCCTACAGAATCAGCTATTTGTTTAAATCTTTTAAAGTTAATAACACGCGGATATGCACTTGCACCGGCAATTATCATGGCTGGTTTATATTTTTTTGCCATATTTTCAACCTGATCATAATTAATAATTTCTTCTTTTTTTGTTACTCCATAATGAATAAAATTGTAGTGATTCCCTGACAAATTGACCGGACTACCATGTGTAAGATGACCCCCATGGGTTAAGTCCATGGCTAAAATTGTATCACCAAGCTGTAACTTGGCAAAATATACAGCCTGGTTGGCCTGAGAACCAGAATGAGGCTGTACATTAGCATGATCTGCTCCAAATATTTCTTTAGCTCTTTTTTTTGCCAGATCTTCTGCTTTATCAACTTCCTGACAGCCGCCATAATATCTTTTCCCGGGATAACCCTCTGCATATTTGTTAGTTAAAATTGATCCAGCTGCTTCTAATATAGCTTCACTCACAAAATTTTCTGAAGCTATTAACTCAATATGTTTGGCCTGTCTTTCTTCTTCATTTTCTATAATTTCTGCAATTTTAGGATCTACTTCCTTTAAAAAACTCAAATATATCAACTCCTTTATGATTATATTGTACTGGTCTTACTTCAAATTATGTATTCTCTATATATCATTTAATTCCTGCTTATTATATTTAATTGCATTAAATATAAATTAATAACTTAAATTTAATTTAAATAACAAAAAACAAACCGGAGCTCTAAACTCCGGCAGTTGATTGATAAACATCCAAATCTATGTTTTACTCGGGGCTGATAGCATCGACGGGACATACTTCAGCACAAGCACCACAATCTATACACAAGTCTGCATCAATTACATATTGAGTATCACCTTCGCTAATTGCATCTACAGGACATTCTGGTTCACATGCTCCGCACATAATACATTCATCCGAAATAACATATGCCATAAAAAAGCTTCACCCCCTTGTACATTGAAAAGATTAAATTATTACTTTTAAAATAATTATATAGATAGTAATGTAAATTGTCAAAGGGTATTGCAGCAAAATAATAAAAGCTTGACTTTCTATAAATTGGCTGTTTTAGATAAAAAAACACACCTCCATATATTTCTTGATTAAAATGATTATTAAATATTATGGGTTTTTTTCTTAAGATAATCACTAATTAAAAATGCCAACTTATCGCTAATACCTGTCACATCTTTTAATTTTTCTATGTCTGCACTTCTTATCTTGGCTAATGAGCCAAAATGTTTGAGCAATGATTTTCTTTTTTCAGGTCCGATTCCCGGTATTCTCTCCAACATACTATGTGTAATTCTCCTCGAACGCAGCTTTCTATGATAATTTACTGCAAATCGATGAGCTTCATCCCTCACCCTCTGTAAAAGGTGAAGTGCATTAGAATCTTTGGGTAATATTAGCGGATTTTTCCTGCCCGGTTTAAAAATTTCTTCCTCTCTTTTGGCCAGGCCAATAATTTCAATCTCAGATAAACCAAGTTCCTGTAATACATAAAAAGCAGCATTTAACTGTCCTTTTCCTCCATCTATTAAAATCAAATCAGGTAACTCTCTATTTTCCTTAATTAACCTTTTATATCTACGATGGACTACCTCTTTCATCATAGCATAATCATCAGGCCCGTTTTTATGTCTGATCTTAAATCTTCTGTAATCATTTTTGGCAGTTCTACCTTCTTTGAACACAACAAGAGATGCTGTAGCATCTGTACCCTGTATATTAGAAATATCAAAACCTTCAATATGATTAGGATATGATTTTAAATCAAGGTACTCGGCAAGATCTTCTACTGCTTTTTTGGTCCTTTTCTTTTCATATTTGCTTTTTATCCGTTCTTTTTTTAAATTTTGTGCTGCATTTTTAGCTGTCATCTCTACCAATCTCTTCTTGTTTCCGCGCAAAGGAATTCCTATCTTGACTTTCTTCCCTTTTAGCTGTTTTAATCTATCTGCAAGGATATCTTTATTGTTAATTTCTGTATTCAGCAAAATCTCATCCGGCAGCTGTGGAGCCTGCTCATAATACTGCTGCAGAAAAGATGACATCACCTCAATTGTTTTTTCACCTTCGGGGACTTCTAAGATATAGTGTTCCTGTCCAATCAATTTGCCATTTTTGATAAGAAGTAACTGTACACAATAAGAACCGTCTTCCTTAATAGCAATAATATCTTTGTCGGTGTCATCTTCTGACATTACTTTCTGCTGTCTGGAAATTTCACGCACTCCCTTGATTGCATCACGATAGCGCGCAGCCCTTTCATAATTTTGTTGGTCAGCTGCCTTTTTCATCTTTTTTTCTATTTTCTTTATTAGTTTCTTCTGCCGCCCAGAGAGAAAAAGAATCACCTGATCAATTAATTGATGGTATGATTCTTTATCAATTTTACCTACACAGGGGGCACTGCATTTATCTATATAGTAATTTAAACAGGGCCTCTCAAGCTGTTTTTCTTCACTAATATCATAATTACAACTTCTCAATTTGTAGAGGTCCTTTAATATATTTATCGTTTTATAGATAGCACCCACATCTACAAAGGGCCCAAAGTATTTACTTCCATCATTTTTCAAGACCCTTGATTTTTTTATACGGGGAAAATCTTCATAAGTCGTTATTTTTATATATGGATAGCTTTTATCGTCTTTAAGACGGATATTAAATTGAGGCTGATATTTTTTTATCAAATTGGCTTCTAAAATGAAGGATTCCATCTCGGTATCTGTTACAATATAGTCAAAATCATTAATATGATCGACCATGATTGATGTCTTATAGCTCTGACTGCCTTTCCTGAAATATGAGCGTACTCGTTTCTTTAAAGAACGAGCCTTACCCACATAAATAATTTCACCGGATCCATTCTTCATTAAATAAACCCCCGGCTTATCCGGTATTTGTTTTAGCTGCTCCTCAATATATTTACTCATATATATTCACCTGTCTAGTTTAAGACTTTTTTTAGAAACTCACCTGTATAAGATTTATCTACCTGAGCCACTTCTTCAGGCGAACCGGTGGCTAACACTTCTCCTCCTTTGTCTCCACCCTCTGGACCCAGATCAATGATATAGTCAGCAGATTTGATGACATCAAGATTATGTTCAATAACTATTACTGTATTGCCTCCCTCTCTTAATCTGTGTAATACCTCTAATAACTTTTTAACATCTGCGAAGTGAAGACCTGTTGTCGGTTCATCCAATAGATATAAGGTGCTCCCCGTACTTCTTTTACCTAATTCAGTTGATATTTTCACACGCTGGGCCTCGCCTCCTGATAAAGTGGTAGCAGGCTGACCCAATTTTATATAACCTAAACCTACATCATAAATAGTTTGTAATCTTCTTTTTAAGGGAGGTATATTATCAAAGAAATTAAGGGCTTCTTCAACTGTCATATTAAGTACATCAGAAATAGTCTTTCCCTTATATTTAATTTCAAGTGTCTCTTTATTATATCTTTTTCCCCCACAAACCTCACAGGGTACATATACATCTGCTAAAAAATGCATCTCTATTTTGTTTATTCCCTGTCCCTTGCACGCTTCACAACGGCCACCTTTTACATTAAAACTGAACCTGCCTTTATCATAGCCCCTTCTTCTGGCTTCCGGGGTTTCTGCAAATAGGTCCCTTATATAGTCAAAAACCTTTGTATAGGTAGCTGGATTAGATCGTGGTGTTCTGCCTATTGGTGATTGATCTATACTAATCACCTTATCAAGTTGTTCAACACCTTCAATGTTGTCATGACGACCGGGATGTTCAGTAGAATCATAAAAATGCTGCATCAATTTTCTTTTTAAAGTATAGTTTATTAAAGTAGATTTGCCGGAACCTGAAACTCCTGTTACACAAATAAAGGTACCAAGTGGTATTTTGACATCTATATTTTTAAGATTAAACTGCCTGGCCCCTTTGATTTCAATATAATTACCATTAGCTTTATATCTTTGAGCCGGAACAGGTATTTTTTTTTCACCGGTTAAATATTTACCAGTAAGAGATTTTTCACAATTAGATATTTTATTTAAATCACCCTGAACAACGATATTGCCGCCGTGTTTGCCAGCTTTAGGACCAATATCAATAATATGATCGGCCCTTTTGATAGTTTCTTCATCATGTTCCACTACAATAACTGTATTACCCACATCTCGGATATGCTCTAAGGTACTTATCAATCTATCATTGTCTCTTTGATGAAGTCCGATACTGGGTTCGTCCAATATATATAGTACTCCAACTAAGCCTGAACCAATTTGAGTTGCCAGTCTTATCCGCTGGGCTTCTCCTCCCGACAATGTCACTGCAGAGCGGTCTAAGGTCAGGTAATCGAGACCCACATTTACCATAAACTGCAATCTCTCTTTGATCTCTTTTATGATTTCAGATGCAATAAATTTTTCTCTTTTACTCAACTTTAGATTTTTAATAAATTCAAGGGCCTCACCTATATTTTTACTGGTAAATTCAGCAATTGATATACCACCAACCGTTACTGCAAGAACACCCGGCTTCAACTTCTGTCCTTTACAAACATGACAGTGATCCTCCCTCATATACTTATTCAATTTCCGATGTGAATTAGCAGAATCAGATCTGTTTAGCCGTCTTTTTAAATAATTGATAATACCCTTAAATTCAGTGTGCTGCTGTCTTGTTTTACCATAACGGTTTGTATATGGAAAAGTTAAACTATGCTTAGAGCCATGTAATAAAACATCTATAATTTCCTGACTTAATTCTTTAATAGGAGTCCCCAGGTTAAATTCATATTCTTTAGCTAAAGCCTTTAGAATCTGTGGATAATAACGGCTGCTTGAATTTCTCCAGGGAACTATGCCTCCACCTTTTATTGATCTCTCTTTATCCAAAATTAGATCCTGATCAAATTCTTTTTTGATGCCAAGACCATCACAATTTGGACAGGCCCCATAGGGACTGTTAAATGAAAACATACGAGGAGATAACTCTTCTAAATTAAAACCGTGTTCATTACAGGCATATTTTTCACTAAAAGTTAGTGTATCGCCATCTATAATATCAATATGAACTAAACCGTCTGCATACTCAAGGGCAGTTTCTATAGAATCAGCTAACCTCTCTCTAATATCTTCTTTTATAACTATTCTATCAACGATAATCTCTATATCGTGTTTTTTATTTTTATCCAAATTCATATCATCATCGACCAGATAGGACTGGCCATCAACCTTGACACGGATAAAGCCATCTCGCCTTGCCCGGGTAAAAACCTGTCTGTGTTCCCCTTTTCTTCCCCTGACCAATGGTGCTAGTATCTGAATCTTTGTTCTGTTTTTTAGTTCTAAAACCTGATCAACTATTTCATCTAAGGTCTGGGCAGTAATTTCCTTATTACAAACCGGACAGTGAGGTGTGCCTATTCTGGCATAAAGTAACCTTAAATAATCATATATTTCTGTTACCGTCCCTACAGTAGAACGGGGATTATTGCTGGTTGACTTTTGATCAATGGAGATCGCCGGAGATAAACCCTCTATATATTCAACCTTCGGTTTTTCCATCTGTCCCAAAAACTGTCGTGCATATGAAGAAAGTGACTCTACATACCTTCGCTGTCCTTCTGCATAAATTGTATCAAAGGCAAGGGAAGACTTTCCAGATCCACTCAAACCTGTTATTACTATCAATTTATTTCTGGGTATTTCAACATCTATATTTTTTAAATTGTGTTCTCTAGCACCTTTAACTATAATATTTTTGCTACTCATCTAAATTCACCTCATCTATTTGAAAGTTCTTCTTTTATTTCTGTAATTTCATCTCTGATCTGAGCTGCAACTTCAAATTCTAGATTTGAAGCAGCCTGATCCATTTCTTCCTCTAATTCGATAATTATATTTTCAAGTTCAATTTTTGATAACTGTTCAAATTGATCCTGGTCAGCACTATATTTCTCTATTTTCTTTTCTTCTATAACAAGTTCAGAAGGTCTAACCACCTGCCTGACAGGCCTATTTATAGTTTGAGGTTCAATATTATTTTCTTCATTGAATTTTCGCTGTATATTTCTTCTTCTCTCTGTTTCATCAATAGCCTGCCTCATCGAATCAGTTATTTTATCTGCATACATAACCACCCTGCCGTTAACATTACGGGCTGCTCTACCGATGGTCTGTATTAGTGGTCTTACTGATCTCAAAAAACCTTCTTTATCAGCATCCAATATGGCAACTAAGGATACTTCCGGTATATCTAAGCCCTCTCTTAAAAGGTTTATCCCCACCAGAACATCAAATTTATCAAGTCTGAGGTCTCTGATTATTTCAGACCTCTCTAGTGTATCAATGTCTGAATGTAGATAGCGGACCCTGATGCCTGCTTCCCCCAGATATTCAGTTAGATCTTCCGACATCCTCTTAGTTAAGGTAGTAACTAAGACCTTTTCCTCTTGCTCTTCTATTACAACCCGAATCTCTTCTAAAAGATCATCGATCTGTCCCTTAATAGGTTTTACATTCACCTCGGGATCAACCAGACCGGTCGGCCTGATGATCTGTTCAACAATCTGCTGACTATGCTCCTTTTCATAAGGCCCTGGTGTTGCGGATACATAGATTGCCTGAGGCACAATCTTTTCGAACTCAGTGAAATTAAGGGGCCTATTATCTAAAGCAGAAGGTAGTCTAAACCCGTACTCTACTAACTTTTCTTTCCTTGATCTATCTCCAGAATACATGCCACCTATCTGTGGTATTGTCATATGAGATTCATCAACAAACAATAAGAAGTCGTCCGGAAAGTAATCAAGTAAGGTTTGCGGACGCGAACCTTTAGACCTACCACTCAGATGCCTGGAATAATTTTCAATTCCAGAACAATAACCCATCTGCTCAAGCATCTCAAGATCATAATTAGTTCTCTGTTTTAATCTTTGAGCCTCGACCAATTTGTCATGCTCACGCAGTTCTTTAAGCCTTTCTATCAATTCTTTTTTTATTTTTTTTATAGCCTTATTAATCTTATCCTGTGGAGTAACAAAGTGACTTGCCGGATATATTGTAATCTCATGTTTCTCATTTACGATTTCCCCTGTTACAGTATTAATCTGTGTAATTCTATCTATTTCATCTCCAAATAGTTCAACTCTCAAGGCCTGATCATTATATGCAGGATAAATTTCAATCACATCACCTCTAACTCTAAAATGGCCCCTCTGTAAGTCTATGTCATTTCGGCTGTACTGCATCATAGATAGTTCTCTTAAAATTTCTCTCCTATCTCTTTTTTCTCCTACTTTAAGGTATGATGACAATTTCAGATAATCTGCAGGTGAACCTAAACCATAGATACAGGAAACACTGGCCACGATCAAAACATCTCTCCTCTCAAAGAGAGCGCTGGTAGCGGCCAGCCTCAATTTATCTATATCATCATTGATTGAAGCATCTTTTTCAATATATGTGTCGGTCTGAGGTACATAAGCCTCTGGCTGGTAATAGTCATAATAACTGACAAAATACTCCACTCTGTTATCGGGAAAAAATTGCTGAAACTCACTAACGAGCTGAGCAGCCAGCGTTTTATTATGGGCTATGACAAGAGTCGGTTTATTAACTCTCTCTATTACTCCTGCCATTGTATACGTCTTCCCGGTACCAGTTGCTCCAAGTAGAGTTTGATGCCTGTAATCTTTATTAACTCCTTCAACTAATTGATCAATAGCTTTTGGTTGATCTCCTTTAGGTTGATAAGGAGAATGCAGTTGAAATTCTTTGACCATAATTTATTCTCCTTTTTATAAGTTTTTTCCTGTTGATATTATACAATATATTTCGATCTGGTGCAAACAGATGTTCATCCAAATCTACGCTTTTTTATTATAACATAAAAAGATTAATTGTAATAGTAATTATTACTGAAAATAATAAAGTTTTTAATGAGACCTTTTTAAAATATCTACAAATCCTTGTTCTGGGACAGTTGCAGCCATATCACTTTCTCAAATATTTTTTGACTTACCAATAACCACTTTAAAAGTAATCATATTCATCTATTTTCATAAATTTATCTATTCTTCTCTGATCAAATTGACAACAAGGCTTTGTTTATATGCTTTATCCTTTCAGCTCTAAAGCCATAAAAATAAAAAGACCGCCTATAATAGCGCAGTCTGTGTACCATGACCTCAAAAAATTAACACAAAAACCCATATATCAACATTTTAAATGGAGCTTGAAATTTACAAAGTAAAAAGTCAGCTTGTCAGTTTAAACATAATTTGAATTAAAACATATTACATAGTTGGCCTTTGTTTATAGTAAGGTCATCTATAATTTACTCATATTATTAACTGGCCTCATCCAGCACTTCTTTTGCGAATTCATTTTTAAGTATTTCTATTGCCTTTGCTTTTTGTTCATCTTCTTCATCATCACTATTGTATTCCACCTTATAATCTGGTTCTATACCTTTTTCATGTATAAAATTGCCACTTGGCGTGTAGTACCTGGCCGTTGTCAAACGCAAAGCTGAACCATCTCCCAAGGGAACCACGGTCTGTACTGTTCCTTTACCAAATGTTCTCTGTCCCAACAACTTACCTCTATTATAGTCAGAAATTGCTCCTGCCACTATCTCAGAGGCACTGGCACTGCCCTCATTAATAAGCACAATCATTGGTAAATCGTTTGCCTTGATTTCTTGATCAGCATTATATACTTCTGTGACTCCCTCTCTGTTTTTTATAGAAACAATTTCACCCTCTTGAATAAAGTTGCTTGCTACCTTAATTGACTCTTCTAAAACACCACCGGGATTGCTGCGTAAATCTAAAATAATAGACTCTGCTCCCTGAGATTTTAAATCCTGTATAGCTTCATTCGTTTTCATCCCTACATCATTTGCAAATTGATAAATTGCCAGATAACCGATATTATCTGTCTCCATATTATATTCTACATTGGGGACCTCAATATTGTCCCTGGTAATTTCTACTTTAAAATCTTTATCAACATCTTCCCTTGATATTGTTAAGGTTACCTTTGTACCGGGTTCTCCCCTCATCATGTCTACTGCCTTTTGTTGAGACATCTCTGAAGTCAAACGACCATCAACGGCTTTAATAACATCTCCCGCCTTGAGGTCAGCTTTATCACCAGGGGTGTTTTTTATCGGAGAAACAATTGTCAGTTTCTCATCTCTTACTGTTATTACAATTCCAATTCCCCCGAATTCTCCTTCCATATCAATCTGCATTTCTTCATACTCTTCTGGACTTAAATAATAGGAATAAGGATCTAATTCGTCCAGCATACCGTCAATGGCTGCATCTATAAGTTCATCTAAATTCTTATCTTCAACATAATAATTTTCTATAAGATATATAACATTCTGTAAATTTTGCAGAGGACTTAGTTCATCTGCAAGTATTTTATAACCACCCGCTGTTAATAATACTATTATAAATATTATTACAAAAATTTGCTTTTTATTTTTGAACATATATACTCTTCCTTCCTATATGTTGATTCCCTTTATAAATTATATTTTTCTTTGAGATTTAAAAATATGAAGCGAGGCAAACGGAACATTCTTTTTAACCTTTTCGGCTCCTGTAACAAACGGTAAAACCATTCAAGATAGATCTTCTGTATCCACAATGGTGCCCGTTTTATTTGGCCGGCCAGGACATCGAAACTCCCTCCAACCGTTAATCCTATTTTTATATTTAAAGAATCAATATTATGATACAAAAACTCCTCCTGCCGGGGGACTCCCATGCCTACTAATAAAATATCAGGTTCTTTTTGATTAATTTCTTCAATTATTTTAACTTGCTTATTTTGATCAAAATAACCGTGGTGGTATCCCGCAATATTAATATCTTCCATTTCTCGTCTGATATTTTTTACTGCTAACTCTATTACATCCGATCTACCACCCAAAAAATAAATCGAGTTGTCCCTTCCATTGATAATATTAAGTAAACTTTTCATCAAATCATAACCTGCTACCCTTTCTTTTAAGTTTCGGTTAAGTATCCTTGCTGCTATAAGCAGGCCAGCTCCATCTGGAATGAGATAATCCGCACTATTTAACATATGGGAAAAATCACTGTCATCAAAGGCGAGAACAGCTATTTCTGAATTCGGTGTAAAAATAAGCTTCTTTTTATTTCGGGAATCTAAAACCACCTGCAGTTCTTGCAGTAGATCCTGCATATTTATGTTGTTAATATTGAGTGTAAGTATCCTAATCTTATCCTTCAAACTATTCACCTTTCAATTCTTTGATTATTTGGCTTAAAAGATCTGAAAGTCCATTTCTTTTATCACTTACTTTATCTTTAATTTGTTGAATAATCTCATCTTTATCATCTTTGATTCTATAATAACTCTCTTCTAATTTTTCTAAACTGATATTTTCTGTAGTAATTTCTTTTTGATAGCCCATCTCTTCAATTAAACTACTTACTTTTGGATCATAACTTATTCCTATAAAGGGAATATAATTAACTGCTGCAAAAATAAGGGAATGCAGTCTTAGTCCTATAAACACATCAAAAGAACTGTAAAGATCATTGATCTGTTTTACATTATCTGTATATTCAATAATTTCTACCTCAGACTCTAATAATTCTAAAAGTTTTCTGCTGATTTTTATGTCTTTTTCCTGATGAAATGGAATTATAGTAATAGTAAGATCTTCATTTTTATTCAATATATTTAAAAATTCAGCTAAATTTTTTAGATAACAATTACTGCCCCAGTCCCGTACTGAGACACCAATTTTTCTTGTGCCTGAATTTTGTCTTTTCTTTATAATACCCGGTTTGGTAGCATATACGGGATCATTTATAACTTCAATGTTTTTTTCATTTATACCTATATTAATTAAAAACTTTTTTGAGTTTTCATCCCTAACGGAGAGATGATCGACATTTTTTAATACTTTTTTTATCAGATATCTATAAAACTTATTTTTAACAGGACCGACTCCCTGAGCAAAAAATATCGTTCTCATTTTAAAAATCTGGGCTAAAAATATTAACCCCAGATAGTAAGGCACAGTCTTAAAACTGGTTTTATCCTGAAGTAAGCTGCCTCCACCACTAATAAAAATATTCCTACTACTCATCCTGGATAGGATGTTAAATAGATTGTAGCGGTATATGGAATCAGTCTTATACTTTTTTGCTGACAATTCTGGATTTTGTGAAAGTATTGTTATTTCTGCCTCTTGATCTGCTCTTTTAATCATATCAACCATACTGGCCAGGATAGCCTCATCACCTAGATTATTAAATCCAAAATAACCGGAAAGCATTATTTTATACATTTATTTTATCCTTCTCTTTTATAAAATATATAAAAACATACCTAATTATAAAAACAATAATAAGTCCAATCAACAGGCCAAGCCAGAGCCCATGTATAGTCCTTAATAAAGAAATAAGTACCGGGGTATGTATATGAGCAAAGGAATTTATGATATTAAGTTGACCAATTACCGCAAGCAGACTTAAAAAATAGATTATATAATTATTTTTTAGATCTTTAAAATAATACAGTGCAATAATAAAAGCGGGATGGCCTATCAAAAATTCTTTAAAACGAGGCCTTACATATAACAATTCTTCTAGTATTACTCTAAATTTCTCTTCTATGGCTGAAACGGCAAGTATAGGAAAATTTCCGGTCCTCAAAATATAATATATGCCGGCTAAGGCAATAAAAACCAGTATCAAAAGGTGTTTTGTCTTTAAGTTCATATCAAAAATTTCCATCA
>JAGYMU010000031.1 GCA_018399995.1 Halanaerobiales bacterium
CTTTTTAAAAAGAAGTTAAAAATGTTAATTACATTGTTCCCTTTAATTAAAGTCAATATCTAATATGTAGACTGGATCTTAAATTTATTATTCCACACTTTTTATTTTAATCTAAGTTTATTAATTTCTTTCAGACAAACTGGAAATAAAATCTCCGATCTTTTCTAACTCCTCTTTTTCAACTTTATAATGAACATAATAACCCTTTTTAATTCCTATAACTAGATTCGCTTTTCTGAGAATTTTTAACTGCTGGGAAACAGCAGATTCAGATATATCTAACCTTTTTGCCAATGCACTTACACAAAATCTCTTCTCTAATAACAATTTTATTATTTTAAATCTATTTTCATCTGCTATGGCTTTAATCCCCCTCATAATTTGTTTCAATCTATTCACCCTCTTTTGTTTTCATTGTCTATGTAATTTTAAGTATTTTTAAAAAGTTAAATACTGACATAATTACAAATACTGTAAATATCTTTTATATAAAGCACTTATACCTGTGACACAGGTATAAAATAGATCGTCTGTCTTAACAGCACTTTTAAACAGATTTAGAGAAGTTATAAATAGTAAAACTAACAATATATCATCGGAAATAATATCTTTGATAATGCAGTTTTTACAACCATGACAGCACCCTTTATTATAGATATTAAAGCTTTATAACCCCAGATGGCAACAACTGTTTTTAAAAAAATATAATGACCTCTATATAATACTTAATACTACTATACGAATCAACCGCCGTCTCTAGTAAAAGAAATTTTGTCGACATTTTTATCTAACCATCCAATCCTCATATTTTTTCTTTTGTCAAAATTCTGGAACATATGGTTTGATATCAAGTAGTTGTGTATTATTCAATATGTCCACCTCTTTCATATACTAAGTAGTAGTTCTTATCTCTTCAAGACGTATTATTGATAATTTTATTAAGTTAGAAAGACTAAGAGCTCTGATAGAAAAAATCCATGTTTTTTTATTTTCCATAAAAATATATGAAAAAAGCTCTCTAAGTCTTATAATCCATCCTGGTACTCTTCAAACAGTTCGATTTTACTTCGGCTCTTTTTGTCTGCTGTAGGTTGAATTAGTGTTCCTTGGGGTTTTTTAAATTTTGTTTTTATTATACCAATCGGCCTATATTCTATCTTTATTTTTGATCTATTTTCTTAAAAAATTTGATTTATTTAGACACTTATTGATTGTCTCTTTTTTGTTTATTAAACAGCTCTCTATATACATCATTATTGGTGAGAAGCTCTCCATGTTTACCAATATCTATTAATTCACCTTCTTTTAAAACACCAATTTTATTTGCTCTCTTTAGAGTAGTAAAACGATGAGCTATCATTAATACAGTTCTGTTTTTTAATAATTCTTTCATCGCTTTTTGGATCATAACTTCAGTATAAGCATCTACACTTGAGGTAGCCTCATCCAATATTAACACTCTGGGATCAGCTAACATTGCCCTGGCAAAAGAAACCAACTGTTTTTGTCCACCGGAGAGTTTTACTCCACCTTCACCTACTTTAGTTTCATAACCATCAGGTAAGTTTTTGATAAATTCGTGAGCTTGAACCTGTTTAGCAACATTTTTTATCTCCTCAAATTCTGCATTGGGCTTGTCATAACTTATATTCTTTTTAATAGAAGTATCAAAAAGAAAGATATTTTGCGGAACAACTGATATAATATTTCTCAAACTTTTAAGCGGAATATCTCTAATATCAGTATCATCTATAATAATTTGTCCACTTCCTACCTCATAAAGCCTTGTTAAAAGATTTACTATCGTGGTTTTCCCTGCACCGGTTGGTCCTACTAAAGCAAATACTTCCCCCGGTTCAATTTTGATATTTATATTTTTAATTACATCTTCATTTTTATAAGCAAAGCTTACATTTTTAAATTCAACCTCACCTTTTATTTCTTTCTCGTTGAATTCTGCCCTCCCCGATGCTTCTATTTTGGGTTTGATCTCCATATATTCATAAACCCTGTCTAAAGCAGCACCTGCTGATTGGTAGGTATTATAGACCTGACTTAAATCTGCTAAAGGCGCAAAAAATCTTCTTACATAACCCATAAAAGCAATAATTACTCCCAAAGAAACCGTACCTTGTACTACTCCCCAACCTCCATAAACTAAAACCAGTGCTTCACCAAAAACTTTACTTAAATTCATTACTGGAAATAACAGTGAAAAGTATGATGCGGCTTTAAGATTTGCTTTTAAATTTTCCCAGCTGAGTTTTTTGAAATTACCTGTATTAACGGCTTCTCTGTTTAAAGCTTGAATTAATCTAATACCTGAAAGATTTTCTTCTACATCAGCATTTAATTCTGCCAGTTTTTCTCTTACACCCTGATAAGCAATCCGCATTCTCTTACCCAGAAAATATACCACAAAAAATATAAACGGAATTGTAATAAAACTTATTAAAGCTAATCTAATATCTAAAAATAGCATTATAAATACAATACCTAAAATGGTAAAGAAGTCATTTAATAGATGAACAAAACCAGTAGATACTAAATCTGACAAAGCATTTACATCATGTGTAACCCTTGACATTATATCTCCAGTATTATTTTCTTTGAAAAAATCTATAGAAAGACTTTGCAGGTGTTTATAAAGATCTTCTCTAATATTACCCACTACTTTCTGCCCTATATAATTGGACAAATAGGTTTGATAGTATGAAAAAAACCACAAAGTAGCATATGAAATCAACATAAATACAAATATCCAATTTAATCCGGATAAATTCCCCTGACTTATGTATCTATCAATAGCAACTTTACTCAAAAAAGGTCCAACTAAAGCTGATCCTGTCACCATAAGCATAGAAAAAACTGCAAATAATAGGGTTTTTACATGTTTTTTTAGATAGTGAAATAAAAATTTTAAAACTTTTTTATCAAGTTCTTTAATTGAAAAACTTTCTTTTTCACCTGAACTTATCCTGTGTCCGAATCCGCCTCTCATTTTATTTCACCATCCTTTTTATCACTATAAAAATCATCTTTTTTTAGAACCTGTTCATATACTCTATTGTAAAAACCATCTTTTTTATTTATTAACTCCTGGTGAGTGCCTTTTTCCTCAATAACTCCATCTTTAATTACCAAAATTTGATCGGCATTTTTAACGGTCCACAACCTATGAGCAATGACAAATGTTGTCCTGTTTTTGATTACTTTTTGCATTGCCTTCTGCATTTTCTCCTCTGTTTCTGCATCTATACTTGAAGTTGGTTCATCAAGTATAAGTAATGCTGGGTCTGTCAGCAAAACCCTTGCCATAGCCAATCTTTGTTTTTGCCCTCCTGATAAAGTTACTCCTCTTTCACCTACAGGTGTTTCATATCCCAAGGGCAAAGACCTTATAAAATCATGTATCTGTGCAACTTCTGCAGCTCTAATAATTTTTTCCATTTCTGCTTTCGGTTTTCCATAAGAGATGTTCTCTTTAATAGAAGCCCCAAATAAAAATGTGTGTTGAAGAACTATGCCTATTTGCTTTCTCAAACTATCAATAGTAATCTTTTTTATATCATGACCATCTACTAAAATTTCTCCTCTATCTGGATCATAAAAACGGGGCAGTAGATGAATTAAAGTGCTTTTTCCAGCGCCTGTAGGCCCAACAACTGCGATAGTTTCTCCAGGATTTACTTTAAAATTTATATCTTTTAATATCTGTTTACTCTCTTGATAGGAAAAACTGATATTTTTAAATTCAACTTTCCCTTTGATTTCTGGTAATTTATAAGCCTCGGGATCTTCTTTTACATCAGAAGTCGTATCTATAATCTTAAAAATTCTTTCGGCAGCTGCTATGGCCTGACTGCTGAAATTAATCATCATTCCCGTCTGCCTTACAGGCCTCATGAGCATAGATATATAACTGATATAACCCGCTAAAGTCCCTAAAGTTACTATTTCACTGATTACCAGGCGCCCACCATACCAAATTACCAAAGCAGTCCCTAAGCCTATTAAGAAACTAACATAGGGCATCCAGAAGGCAGAAACCTTTGCGGCCTGAAGATTAATATCTATATACTCTTGATTTATTCTATTAAATTTCTTTTCTTCTTCTTTTTCTTTACCAAATAGTTTAATTACCTCTATCCCAACAAAATTTTCCTGAACAATTTGAGTTAAACCTGCAAACTTTTTTCTGACCTTTTTAAACATAGGTCTTACTCGTTTGGCATATACTGTCATTCCAAATACCATCAGGGGAAGCAGTAAAATATATAAAATACCTAATCTGTAATCCCATACTAATATAATTATCAATATACCGATAATTGTTAAAATATTTTCAGAAACATAAGGACCGACTCTTCCTAAAAAACGGCGTAGTGAATCAGCATCAGCAGTTAAACGAGACATTAAATCACCAGTCCGACTCTCATCATAAAAGGAAAATGATAAATTATATAAATGTTTATATAATTTTACCCTAATATCATGAATTATATTTTGAGCAATATATTCAGAAAAATAACTTTTTATGAAATCAAAAAGCCCTTTAACTAAAGCTGTACCAACCATAATTAGACCTAAAACCCAGAGATGATCTATTTTATTTTCAGCAATCAGATTATCAATACCATAACGAATTAACCAGGGTGGTGCTAATCCCATAGCAGTTGAAATAATAACCGCAATTGTAGTAATAGTAATTTTAAACCAGTGTCTTTTAGAATATCCAACTAATCTAATCAAAGTGGATATCATCTCTTTATTTGAACTTTGTTTCTTCTTTGGCTTAATTTTATTATTATGTATTTTTGTATCATTTTTTTTATTTTTTTGAGTGGACTCTCCCAAATTAAATCCTCCTTTTGTAATATGCTTAAAGATCATTAATGAACTTAAATATTGGTGATAATTATTAGTACTTTAATTAAGTAATTACTAATTTGGCTTAGTTTATACTTAATTATACTTTAGACTTATAATATATTAAATTAATTAAGATTGCAAGGATATAAAAGTCGTATGATAAAAACATATTATAAGATTTACATTTATATTCTAAAAAGCTGCTTTTTATATATTTTTAAAATTATTGTGTCGCCATTTATAATCTCTTATGTATATTTCATGGATATCTTACGTATCCATTCGCTTCCGCTACGCATGAAAATTTCTCAAAGAAATTTATGGAATTATCAGTAATATAAAAAAGAAAACTCCCTTTTCCTGATTTATTTTAATACAAACATTTTATCAACAAGGGAGTCTTCGTTATATTTTTAATTAATATTTTCTAAAAGTTATTTTACATTAAACCAATATTATTGGTAGATACTAATGTTTTTATAACCAATGAGCTTTTTAAAGATAATAGTGATGTATAATATTTTTATTAAGTAATATATGCTTCTAAACCTAATTTTTTTAGCCTTTCTGGAAGCGGTCTGCCGGTTTCTTTATCCCAACCCCGCTCTTGATAATATTCATCAAGCATAGCTATATAGTTATATATAGCACAGTCTTTTTGATCTTTATATTTTCCGAAAGCAGGGATTTTACCCATTCTTGGATGAATCATATCATCTTCCCGATCAAAACCCTCTCTTTGGTTAAAAAGTTTCTGAAGATTAATAACTCTTTCTCCTATCTCAAGTAATTCCCAACCATCAATTTCCCAACCAGTTAATCCAGTGAGCATATCTGCATAATCTTTAATCTCAGCTCCTACATAAAGCATAAATTTGCAAACAACAATGATATCAGGTATAGTACCGCCATCCTGAAGTAGCTTAACAACTTTGCCTTTGCCCTCTTCATCCCAGCGATCAAAATCTTCTGGATCAGGTAGGCCAAATTCAGATAGACTAAAATCCATCTTGCCAGCATCAAACCCCATTGCTTCTACTGGATGGATATGACAGGAACCTCTATTACCAGTACCATATGTTACCGCCAGAGCTTTGCCAGAACGAGGATCATGGGCTGGAGCTTCTAATCCCTTGACCTGAACAGCAAAATCTACTGCTCGACCGCCCAATTTGTCTGCTGCATTCTTCACACCATCGGCCAGCAGATCTCCAAGCCCCTCACGATTAGCAATTTTTTTAACTAATTTAGGTAAGATTTCTGTATTGCCCCATTTAAGTTCTAAACCATCTGTATATTTTTCTGAAAGTAATCCGTTTTCATAACATTCCATAGCAAACGCAATGGCTGCCCCTGTAGAAATTGTATCAATACCATATTCATTACAAAGGTAATCACAGTGAACAGCTGCATCTACATCTTCATTTAGAACAAATGCTGTAAAAGCAGTCAGGGTCTCATATTCAGCTCCCTCATGTAAAGGGGTTTTATATTTGCCTTCTTTGACAAGTGCAATTCTTCCACATCCTACAGGACAACCTTTATAACACTGCTTATTATCTACAAGATTATTTTTATAGAAATGTTCATAGAGTTCATCACCCTTACCCCAGGAATTAGACTGCCAGTTCTTGGTTGGAAAATCGCCCATATCATCACAGTCACCCATATCTCCGGTCGTACCATGCTTTCTAAACCCATTCGTATCAGGGTTATCTTTAATCTTCTTATGTGTGTCCTTAACAGCTTTCATAAATTTATTCTGATCAGCTGTCTTTACTTCTTTACTGCCCTTACAAATAAGTGATAACAAATTTTTTGATCCCATCACTGCTCCGGCTCCGCCCCTACCAGCTGCCCTATTGTTAATCATTATAGCTGAATAAAGAACCTCGTTTTCTCCCCCTTGCCCGATAGTCATTATCGAATAGCCTTTCCCGTGTACATCTTCTACAACTTCAGCTTTTTCTGAGGAAGATTTCTGAATTAAATTTTTTCCATCTCTAATTTCTACTTTGTCATCTTCAATGACAATATATGATGGGGTTTTAGCCTTGCCTTCAATGATAAGAAAATCGTATCCTGCTGACCTCATAGCAAAGCCAAATTCATCACCCACTCGAGATTCACTCCAGGTTTTTGTTAAGGGAGATTTGAAACATATTTCAAGGCTACCACCACCCGGCACCTGTCTCTTTGTTAATGGGCTGGTAGTAAAGACAAGTTTATTTTTTTCTCCCAAGGGATCAATACCGCTTTCGAGTTCATCATAGAGAACTTTAATACCATAACCGGTACCTCCTAGATACTTACGAATCAATTTAGGATCTAATTCTTCTTTTGTTACTTTCATGTCTGATAGTGAAATTCTAAGTTGTTTACCTGCATATCCAAATAACTTTTCTTGCAAAGTTATACCTCCTATCATTTACTTTTCTATGTAATCCACAACAATATTATCCTGAATATCTTTTATAAAGGATAATTTAATTATTTTCCCAGCAATTATTGCTATAACTTTACGACAATAACTCAATTTTTTGTCAATCTTAAACTATAATATTGATAACACCAACAGCATTATTATATTCACATCTATATAAGTTAGCTCTCATCTTAAAACCTGCTGAAACTTAATTTCTGGACTGCATAATCTAAATCCAGTGGTATATTGATGTCATCTCCTATTATTAGATGTTCAACTAGTTTACCTGTGACCGGAGCCAATCCTATTCCATCTCCTTCGTGACCTGCTGCTATATAAAAACCGGGTACTTGCTCAACAGAAGAAACAATAGGAAAATGATCAGCAACATATGGCCTGAGACCAGCATAAGCTCTAATGACATTAATATTTTTCATGCTCGGGAAAAATCTAATAGCCCTGGCTGCTAAACCCTTCATGACTTCTATAGAAACTCTGGTATCAAAATCAACAAACTGACGACTGCTTCCAATCAGAAAATTATCTGCAGCTGTTGGTTCAAAAACAAAAGCAATCCCATATTCCTCTAAAATAGGATGGATATCTCTTTTATAATTTTTGCTGCCAAATTTGGCCATCATATAACCAAATTCAACAATTTTCCGTCTTCCAATCTGCCTTGTCCTCTCTGCAACAAGGATCTGCCCCTGACGAGGTTGGATTGGAATATCTATACCAACCATACGCCCAATTTCAGGAGCCCATACTCCTGCAGCATTTATTAGATTAGTTGTCCTAATCTTTTCACCACCGGAGAGCAAGACAGACTCAATCTGACCTTTGGTATCTAAAATAATATCTTCTACAGAATTATAATTATATAGTTTAAGTCCTTTTTTACAAGCTTTATCTATTAATGAATAGGCAAAAGCCATCGGATAAACTGCTGCATCAGTCCCTATTTCTACACCGCCAATTATATCATCAGCCAGAAGGGGTTCATCCTTATGAACTTGATCATAGTCGAGCATCCTCATTGAATATCCATTTGCAGTTTGTTCTTTTACAAACTGTTCTGCAACTGACCATTCTTCTTGACTTTCAATAAGATATAGGCTGCCTTTTTTAGTATAATCAAACTCATAATCCAGTTCTTCATCAAGTTCTTTAAATAAGTTCTGGCTAACAGAAGCTAAATCGGTATCAAAACCTGGTTTTTTATCTGAAATTAGTATATTTCCATCACAACTACTGGTTGTTCCACTCGCTATATCTCCTTTTTCAACTAAGGCTACTTTTAGACCAGCCTCAGTCAGATAATAAGATATACAGGAGCCAATAACTCCACCTCCAACTATCACAGCATCATACTTAATCATTATATTCATCTCCTAATACCCCAAAAGAAATCGGTCTTACCGGAGCTCTATCTCTAGCGGGATGAGCTTCTTCAGATGATAAACCTAACTGCTTGCAAAGCTGCCGTTGAACAATTATTTCACACGACTTCCCCTGGCAGAGACCCATCCCTGCTCTAGTTCTCCTTTTGACATCGGTTACTGTTCTCGCTCCAGCTTCTATAGCTTCTTTGATTTCACCTAAAGTTACTTCTTCACAACGACATACTATTACATCATCCTTCAAAACTTAACCCTCCTTTCAATCAGATATTTTAATATTTCTAGCATCATCTATATATTTATCTAAAACACTAATAGTTACTATCGGTGTTTTATCAAACTTTTCTAATTGAAGCACTTTAACTACTTCGGCCTTGCAGAGGTAATTACCCTGACGATCAACTGCATCAACCATATCTCCTTTTTTAGGAATATGCTTATATTCATATGGAAAAGCAACTGTGCTTTTATCTGGACTATAACTTTTATCTATTAAAAATATTGCTAAGCCTGGACACTGAGGCAAGCAGAGACCACAGCCTGTGCATTTTTCTTCATTTAGTATAGGAACATTTGTTATCGGTTCTCCAATTTCGATAGCACCAAACTTACAAGCTAATTCACAGGGATTACAAGGAATTTCTTGATGACACTCTATCACTGCCACTGGCCCCTGAGTTTTGTCGATATGGTCTACAGACATACTCCTTGTTTTTTCAGCTGCTTTTTGTTCTATTGCTTGAACTGAATCATAATTTTCTCTGTAGTCTTTGCCTGTTACTTCATAATATTCTTTTATCAATTTTTCTTTCGCTTTCAGTCTATTTTCACCAAAAGGACCCAACCTCAAATTTTTTACTCTTTTTGTAATACTTTTCTTTTTCTTATTGCTTTCTTTAACAGCTATTTTTCCTAGTTTTTCAGCTGCATCTATACCGGCCAACCTGCCTTCTTCTAAGGCTGTGTTAGCCTCTTCTACACCGGTAACATCACCAACCACATAAATCCCTGACACGGTTGATTCCATGTTTTCATTGTGCAGGGGAACCCAACCACCGAGTTCAGAAATATATGTTCTTTTACAACCAGCCATATTAGCCAACTCTGAAAGTGGTTTTAATCCTGCTGCTAATGTAATTACATCTACTTTTAATTCTTTTTCAGATCCAGAAATAGGCTGCCAATTATTATCAACTTCAGCTATAACTGCCCCGGTTACTCCATCTTTATTATTCCCCTCAGCTTTAATGATAGTATGATTTAAATAAAAAGGAACTCCTTTTCTGGCTATCTTAGCTGCATGAACACCATAACCACCGACTTCTTTCGCAGCATCTATCAGTCCTACAACCTCTGCTCCTGCCTGAATCAGCTGGTAGGAAACTATCAGTCCAACATTACCTGTACCAACCATAAGGAATCTATCTCCTGGAAGAACTCGATGGACATTAATCATCGTTTGAGCTGCTCCAGCTCCCATTACTCCAGGAAGAGTCCAGTTTGTAAAATTAATTACCTTTTCTGAAGCTCCTGTAGCAATAATTATTTTATCTGCCTGAACTCTTTTTAGACTTTCTCTTCCATCTTTATTCTGTTTTATTAATACAAGTTTATCATCAAATAGGCCAATAACAATACTATTTAACCAGATATTAACCCCTAATTTTCTCGACTCATTAATAAGTTCTTTACCGATATCTATTCCTCGCACACCAGCACGGTGATCACTGGATCCGAAAAACTTATGTATCTGCTTAAATAGCTGTCCTCCAGCTTTTATATTTTCATCAACAAGAAGAACATCAACCCCTTCTTTAGCTGCTTCTATAGCAGATGATAAACCGGCAGGTCCTGCACCTATCACTACCATATCCATTTTAATCAATATTATCACCATCTCTATTCAAACCATATTGAGTATTGATAACCATACCGGCTTCTACCGGAGTTACACAAGTTCTCACGTTCGGCTGGCCATTTACTTCCATAGCACAGTCAGTACACTGGCCAATACCGCAAAAAACCCCGCGAGGTTCTTTGTTTTTTATTGTATATCTATGAATTCTGATTCCTTTAGCTTGTAAGGCTGCAGCTATCATTTCGCCTTTTTCAGCCTTAATTTTTTTGCCGTTAAAAATGATTTCAACTTCTTCTTTTGCTTTTCTTTTTCCCAAGATAGGGTGTCTATCAATTCTACCAGCCATAGATTTCCCCCCTTAAATTAATCCGTTTTTCTACCAAGCAAAAAACCTTCCCGGATCGGATCTTCTGGATCAATAATCCACTGATTCATGCCTGTTACATATGCACGACCGGTTATTTCTGGTATAACTGCCTGGAACTTTCCAACCTTAGTAAGATCTATTATCTTTCCGGTAAAATAGGTATTAATAATGCTTTCAAAATTTAATTTTTCATTAGTCTCTACCATATCATTGGCATATAACCAGGCCAATTTTGCTGAAGTTCCTGTACCACAAGGTGAACGATCTATAGAACCCGGTGGGATTACTACAACATTTTTTGTATCTCCTTTATCTGTTAAAGGATTAGCTGTAATCATTACATGAGTTGCCTCATTAATAAAATCTTTTTCTGGATGATATATATTTATCTGCTTATTAACAGCAGATTTTATTAAATTTGCTTTTTCAATAATTTTATTTGAACATTCCGGAATTAACTTTTCTCCCAAATCTGATTCATCTACTATAATATAAAAATTACCGCCGTAGGCGATATCTACTTTTATTTGATTTAATTTTTTTACTTTTATTTGTTTTTGTTTAAGAAATAAAAAAGATGGTATATTTGTAAAACTAACTTCACGAGCAACATTATCTTTTACATTAACTTTTACTTTTACTAAACCGGCTGGTGTGTCAAGAGTTATTTTTGTAACCGGTTCTTCCGCTTTTATTATACCGCTTTCAATTAAAGCAGTTGATACTCCTATCGTATCATGACCACACATTGGCAAATAACCGCCCACTTCAATGAATATAACACCTATATCAGCTTTCGGATTGCAAGGTTCAGTTAATATTACTCCTGACATAACATTATTACCTCTGGGTTCATACATCAAGGCCTTTCTAATCCAATCTCGGTTTTTTTTCATATGCTGCATCTTTTCTTGCATAGTGCTTCCTAATACATAGGGGATCCCCCCCACTATGGTCCTGGTCGGTTGCCCAGCAGTGTGGGTGCTTATCGTATTAAATACTCTTTCAAACCTCATGATTCTCACCTTCCCCATTAATCAACTTATATTTATCTAATTTAAAATTTTTAAAATGTTTTTTGTTTTCCAATTTATGGACTATATGTAAAGAAATAATCAAAGATACACTGAAAAATAAGAGGGTTATCTCCAGCTAGAACTAGATAAATAAATGAAAACCTTTATATAAAAACCTTAAAGATCAGTATCTATCATATAGTCAAACAACTAATAAAATAATGATAAAGAATAGTTTTATTAATATTTATAAAAACTATTTTTTACTTAAAATATTAAAAAAAGAAGGGAAATTTGAAATACAAGTAGTGTTTTAATAAATAAACTCTTCTCTTCTGAATTTAGCAAAATATTTTATGATATTATATTTTTCCCAGTTTTTTTAATTCCACTTCTATTTTTTTCTTCATTTCTTCTGAAGCAGGTACTATTGGAAGTCTACTTGGTCCAGCCGGCCATCCCATTTTATTTAATGCTGCTTTTACAGGACCGGGACAGGGCTCTTCTTCCATAAAACTATATAAATTTATAAGACTGTCATTTACTGCTCTAGCTTTTTTTATGTCACCCATTTGTATTAAATTATACATTTCAACAAGTTCTTCAGCAACAATATTATTAACAATACCAATAATACCACTTCCCCCACAGGCTAGGGTTGACAAAAACAAATGCTCATAGCCAGTTAATACATCAAAATTATCCATATCTTTTGTTAAATGTAAAAGTTTGCTTGTATGCTGCATAGGAGCTGTGTTTTTTATGCCTATTATATTTTCAATTTTACTTAGTTCAATTATTTCTTCGGGTGATAATAAAACATTAGTAGCCTCCGGATAATGATATATTGTCATGGGTACATCCAATTTTTTCGATATATTCTTATAGTGATTTTTTATACCTTCTTTAGTGGTTTTTAGATAATAAGTAGGTAGAATCATAACTGCATCAACACCTGCTTTCTGAGCAGACTGAGATAGTTCTATAGTATGCTCAGTAGCATGGCAACCTGTATTAGCAATAATTGCCACCGGTTCATCTTTAGCTGCTTCTACTGCAAGTTGAAATATTTTTTTCCTTTCTTCAATACTCATTAAAGTATATTCTCCTGTACTTCCCCCAATAAGAATTCCATGACATCCTTGATCTGAAAGCTTTTTAACCAAGATTTGAAGACCTTTTTCATCAATACTTCTATCCTCTTTAAACGGTGTTACCATTGCTGGAATTACTCCTTGTAATTTATACATTTATCTCTCTCCCTCTTTGAAATAAGATTAGAAATTATTAATAAATCTCCATAAATATATAATAATGATGACAGACGTAATCTATCTAGAACAATAGATGCTTCATAGTCATAATTGTTGATAAAAAGTAAACAAATTTTTAATTTACTAAGCTGTTTATTTTTTTAAATTCACTTTAATTTTAGCTTAAATCTCCGATAAAATATCCTCAAAATATTTATTAACATTATTATTGATCTTTTAATAACATACCTTTTTTATAAAACTAACCCTAAAATTAATCCTTTATACTAATTCGTATTCTGCTATTTATTAACTTGTTATTTAATACTGATCAGTTATATTATTCAAACTTTTTACCGAGTTCTGCTTTAATATCTTCATGTTGTTTTAAAGTAATATTAAAAAATTCTTCCATTATCGGAGGAAACTCCTTATCTAAAACCTTAACTCCAGCTTCAGTTATACCACCTTTAGTAGCTACCATATCAACCATATCGGCGAATGACAAGCCTTCTTGTTGGAGCATCTTAATTGTTCCTTTAATTGTCACAAGCAATAATTTTTCTGCTTCTTCTCTAGAAATATCCGAATATTTTAAACCTGTAGCCACAATCTCTTCACTTAAACTAGCTATGAGAGCGGGCCCGACACTAGTATAATTTGCTACTGCTTCAAAGTCTTGTTCTTTTATAACCCTTACCATACATACTTGTTTAAATAATTCTTCAATAAATTGTTCTGCTTGAGATGTAACTCTGCTGCTATGAGAAATTAATGTAACTCCCGCTTGATGTTTAAACAAAACAGCAGGTATAACTTTAGTTATCATTGAAGGTATTACTTTAGAAATATTATCTATAGTAATACAGGCAGCTAAAGATATAACATGAGTTTTTGGTTTGAGTAAGTCTTTGATTTGCATTAAAACATTAAATACATCTTTTGGTTCAACAACAATGAATAGAAGATCTGCATCTTCAACAATTTCTTCAACAGATTCTCCGGTATTTATCTTTGGCCATTGGCTGTTCGCTTTATCCATATTCTCCTTTTTTAAATCAAATACCCACACCTGTTCTTCTTTGAGAGCACCTGAATTCAAAAAACCCGTAAGAAGAGAATACCCCATCTTTCCCAAACCAATAATTCCTGTTTTCTTCATTTCTTTATCCTCCTAATATATTTTAGTTGGCAATCATCAAAATAATCCTTTACTACTCCCGACTTAAACAAAGAGTTCTACGTTTTGATCATCTTAAAATAGTTATTTGAATTTCTATAAAATTATTTTTTGGCAAACCCGGCACAACATTTTATTAAAGTTTTTAAGAATCTTTATCACTGATTAACTATTGTGTGACCACCAATCTAAAATTGTGTTTGCTAAAATCTCTACACCTTTAATTAAGTCTTTTTTGTCTATCCATTCCTTACCTGAAAATCCTCCCGCTAAAGAACCTATACCGACAGCAGGAATATCCAGATATAAAATAGGGAACCTAATATCACTGGCTCCATGGTGCTGATAGATAAAATCCTGAGGGCCTTTAACTAAATTAATATTATTTTCTACTATTTTTATCAAAGATTCTTCTTTACTTGTTTCAGCCGGATTTGCCCTGATGAACATCGGTTCTACCTGCGGGGGGTTTGCAGCAAACCAATGATCATGCTGTAAAGTTGTGTTAAGATATTTCTGTATAGAGTCTAATAGTTCATCGACTGTCTCTCCTAGGGGGAAATATAAACGGCACTGTAATTCAAAGGAGATAGGATCATTGCCTACATAATCGCCAGAAATCATACGGCCAAAGTGTAGTTTTGTCATCGCTTCTCCTGTAAAACTACCATCTTGAAATACCATTTTTTGTCTTCTTTCTTCATTCCATTTTTCTAAAGCTTGTATAATTTTTTTCCCTTTTTTAATAGCATTCACTTCACTAGTGTCCAAATCCTCAAAAGGAACTCCGGGTTTCCCGGTAGCTAACACCTTAAAATCTAAAGTCCCCATAGAATAATTTTTTATTTCTCTAAAACCGTGTTGAGTCTCTGCACTATGACAATAAATTGCACCATCTGCAGTATAACCCTTATCAATAGCAGTAAGAGCTCCAGCTGCTCCTCCTCTTTTTCCCAGAACACTCATTAATAATAAATCACCTGGAATATCTTCACACATTACAGCTAAAACAGCTTTAACTGCCATCAAAATCATTACAAGGCCACTCTTTGCATCTGCAGCCCCTAATCCCCATATTTTACCATCCTTTTCTACGGGTAGATAAGCCTCCCCTTCCCAAATATTATCTAAAGGAAGCTCTGTGTCCACATGGCTAAACAACATCAATGTAGGGGCATTGCCTCCTTTTTTTGTACCTACTAAATTTAGGGCTCTATTATTTAACTCTCCCTGAGGTAAGGGGCAGTAATCTTTATATTTTTTAGTACTTTCTAAATCCCCCGGAAACATATCGATTGAAAAATCTAAATCTGCCAAAAACTGATAAACTAATTCCTGGGCATAAGTAGCTTCACCTTTGGGACTGGGCAGGCGTATTAACGCCTTTAAATATTTTAAAATGTCATCCTTATTATTATTAATATAAAGGCTAGTTTGCTTTTTTAATTTATTGTTATCCATACCTAGATCCCACTTTCTTCATTTTCATTATTCTGTAACAAACTGGTTACCATACGCAGTCCATGAATAATACAGTCCTCATTTATTTGGAAAAATGGACTATGGTGTGGATAATTTTCTTTGTCCGGAAAAGCCCCTCCTAAAAGAAATATTGCACCGGGTACTTCCTGCAGAAAATACGCATAATCATCTCCACCCATATTAGATTGAGGAACTTCATGAATCCTATCTTCTCCCAGTACTTTAGCTGCAGTATCTTTTATATGCTTTATAACCTTTTCATCATTATATACGGCAGGATAACCCTCTTGGTAATCTATAGTTGCTTCCGCTCCAAAAGTTTGACATATCCCTTGAGTTACCTGATGAACTTTCTTCTTTAATAATTCTCTAGTTTTTTGAGTAAGAGAGCGTATAGTTATCTTTAAAGTTGCCTTATCAGCAATACTGTTATCCAATTCTCCTCCCTCTAAAACACCAACAGAAATCACTGCTGCATCAAGGGGATCTACATTACGACTAACAATGCTCTGTAAAGCTACAACAAGTTGGGCTCCTATCATTACAGCATCTACACCTTGATTAGGTGTTGCACCGTGACAGCTTTCTCCATGAATCTCAATAACTGCACCGTCTGTATTTGCCGAACTGTAACCTGGAGTAATTTGAATATGACCAACTTCTAAGTCTCTTGCAACATGTAGAGCCATCATTCTATCTATTTCAAAATCCTCAAACAATCCCTTTTTAACCAGTTCCTGTGCACCACCTGGAGGAGCCTCTTCAGCTGGTTGAAATACAAAAATAATTTTTCCTTCCAAATCTTCTTTATGAGAACTTAAAATCTTAGCAACTCCCATTAAAATAGCTACATGAAAATCATGTCCACATGCATGCATTATTCCCGTATGTTTTGATTTAAAAGGAACATCCACCTGTTCGGTAACTTCTAGGGCATCCATATCTGCGCGAAATCCGATCGTTGGACCCGGTTTTTTGCCTTCTAAAACAACAATAACACCTGTTGAATCAGGATATCGTACTATTTTTAACCCTAAATTATCAAGTACATCAGTAACTAAAGCAGCAGTTTTAAATTCTTTAAAACCCAGTTCAGGAAATTGATGTATCTGGCGCCTCCATTCAATTACTTTAGGGAGTATATTATTAATTTCTTTCTCAAGTTTTAACATCTTTCCACTCCTTATACTTCTTTATTATTTTTTTGTTTTGGATCCAGTGCATCTCGGAGTCCATCACCTACAAAGTTTATACTTAAAACAGAAACTAGGACTGCAATTCCGGGTGGAACCCATAACCAAGGCATCCGATCCATTACCAGTCTTGAATTTGCTTCTGACAGCATGCTTCCCCAGCTTGCCATGGTTGGTGGAACCCCCATTCCCAAAAAGCTTAAAGCTGCTTCTGTCATTATTGCAAAGGCCATAGAAAGAGTAGAAGCCACTAGTACAGGTGCCATGGCATTAGGTAGTAGATGTTTAAAAATTATTCGGAAATGACTTGCCCCTAAAGCCCTTGCAGACTGAACATAATCTTTATCTCTCAGAGATAATATTTGACCTCTAATTAAACGAGCATTAGTGGTCCAGCCTAAAAGACCTATTACACCCATAACAACCCAAATATTACCCTCCCCTTCTAGAGTAGCCACTATAACTAAAGCAAATAGTAAAAAAGGGAAAGACATTACTATATCGGTGAACCTCATCAATACCATATCCACCATTCCACCAAAATAGGCCGCTAAAGTGCCAATAGTAACTCCTATTAATAAATAGATAGCAACAGCTGTTATTCCTACAGTCATAGAAACCCTGCTACCATATACTAATCTTGACCATACATCTCTACCAAGAGAATCTGTACCAAGAATATGTTCATCATTTGGCGCCTGTCTAAATCTGTCCATATAAATTTTATTAGGGTCATGAGTAGCTAACAAAGGAGCTAAAATAGCTATTAGAACAATTATAAATAACATCCCCAAACCTACTAAAGCCATCCTGTTATGACGAAACCTCCGCCATACCAATGTTCCAGGGGAATTTTTTATTTCTTTGGTAGTTTCTATATTTTCATCATACATCCTATCTACCTCCTAATCATAACGAATTTGGGGATCTATTAAAGAATATGTAATATCTGCAACCATATTTCCTACCACAACCATTAAAGCCACAAGTAGAGTTGTGCCCATCAATACGGGGTAATCCCTCTGCAAAACGGCTTCATAAGATAGCTTACCCAGACCGGGCCAGCTAAAAACAGTTTCAATAATTAAAGCACCACTAAATAGTCGCGCTATCGACATACCCACCATAGTTACAATCGGTATAGCTGCATTGCGCAGGGCATGTTTAAAAATCACTATTTTTTCTTTGACCCCTTTAGAACGAGCTGTTCGAATATAATCTTGAGAAATAACCTCTAACATCGCTCCTCTGGAGTAACGTACAAAAGCAGCCAGACGCATTAATGTTAAAGCAGTAACAGGTAAAACCAGGTGTCTAACAATATCTAAAAATCCTCCACCACTACTGCCAATAGTTTGCATTCCGGCCATGGGAAACCACCTTAATTTTAATGAAAAGATATATATAAGTCCTAAAGCAAGGAAAAATGAAGGTACAGAAATACCCAAAAACGAACCTAAAGTAAATATGTAATCTCCTATAGAATACTGCTTAACAGCAGAATATATTCCTATTGGTATTGCAATCATTACTGCTAAAATTAGTGATGTTAAGGTGAGTGTAACCGTAGGAACAATCTTCTCTTTAATTAAATGAACCACAGATTCAGAACGATATTTAAGCGACGTACCAAGATTTCCTTTTAGAGCCTCTCTTAACCAACTAATATATTGAACATATATAGGTCTGTTTAATCCCATTTTTTCCATCATTTCTTCACGCATCTCTTGAGTAAAATCGGGATCTGTATAATGCATTAACGGGTCACCTGGAGCCATACGACTAAGAACAAATGTAAAAAGGCTTACTCCAATCAATATTGGAATCATTAATAGAAATCTTTGTAAAATATAGCTTCTCAAGTTCATCACCTCATTATTAATTCAGAAGCTGTATTAAAATTAATACAGCTTCTGAATATATTTTCATTTTACTTTATTCTTCAATCCACCATT
>JAGYMU010000032.1 GCA_018399995.1 Halanaerobiales bacterium
TGAAAACAATGATGGCTGGACAAATCGCCATATAATTGTTATAATATACAAGATGAAAGTTGCCATTTTGCATTCCCCGATAGCTCAGCTGGTAGAGCAGATGGCTGTTAACCATCGAGTCGTAGGTTCGAGTCCTACTCGGGGAGCCATTTTTAATTAATTAGGCCAATGTATTGATATCTAGATTTAATTAAAGTTAATATATGTATAAGAATAAATGAAAAACGTCACTTAGTGGCTTTTTTTTTATAATAATATAGAAAAAAATAAATTTACCCTTGAATTTTGCTGAAAAAATAGTATTATATAAATAGAAGGTCAAAAAAAGTCAAAGTAAAGAGAGGGATCAAATATGTCTAGTCTTTCTGATAAGATTGAAGAGTATTTAAGGGTATTAATTAAAAGATATGAAGGTGAAGTTGAAATTAAGAGGAATAGATTAGCTGATGATTTTAACTGTGCTCCATCTCAAATAAATTACGTACTTGATACCCGCTTTACAGTTGAAAGAGGTTTCATTATCGAAAGTCGCCGTGGTGGTGGAGGGTTTGTTAGAATAATTAAGGTAAAATTAAATTCTAAAAATGAAGCAATGAAAAATATTATAAAACAGCTAGAAGGACCTCTCCAGCCGAAAGAGGCTCAGGGAATAATCAAAAGATTATATGAGAATAACTTAATTAGTAAAAGAGACAGTATTATATTAGAGGCTGCTGTTAGTAAGAATGCTATAGGATTTGAAAGTGAAACACAAAATGTAATAAGAACAAAGGTATTAAAAAACGCTTTGAAAGCAATCTTTAAAATATAAATTGTATCTGGAAAGGATGATCTTTATGCTCTGTGATAACTGCAAAAAAAGAGAGGCTACTATTCATATTACTAAATATATAGATGATAAGAAAAGTGAGCTATATTTGTGTGAAAAGTGTGCAAGAGAAACAGGCCATTTAAATGATAATGATGGATTTACTTTCCAGAACTTAATTACTGGAATTTTAAACCCGGATTTGAATGATTTAAATAAAATAAAAGAATCATCCATGGAATGTAATAATTGTGGTCTGGCTTATGAAAAATTTAAAAGAAATGGGAAAATGGGCTGTGCTGAATGTTATAGTAAGTTTGAAAACAAGCTTAGACCTCTTATGAAAAAAATTCATGGTAGTGAAAGCCATATAGGTAAGGTTCCTCAGAGTGAAAAAAATTATTTAGATGTAAAAAAAGACATAGAAAAATTAAAAGCAAAAATGGAAAAAGTAATTGAAGATGAAAACTTTGAAAGAGCTGCACAATTGAGAGATGAGATATATGAACTGGAGAAAAAAATAGGGAGTGAATAATTATGTTCAGTGATGAAAATATATCATTGAGCTCCTGGATAAAACAAAGAGGTAGTGAAGATGATATAATATTAAGTAGCAGAATTAGATTGGCCCGAAACTTAAAAGAGCTGCCTTTCCCCGGTCAATCTAATAGAAAACAGATGGATCAGGTTGTATCAATTATTAAAAATGTTTTATTAGAAAAAAAGATTGAAGTTGCCGGTCAAAGTTATAAATTTAATTATATTGAAATTAAAAAAAAGACACCTCTACAGCGGATGATGTTTGTAGAAAAAAACTTGAGTAGTCTTGATTTTGCTCAGGATGGATATGGAAAGACTTTATTTTTTGATCAAAGTGAAGAGTTAAGTATAATGGTTAATGAAGAGGATCATCTCAGAATACAGGTACTATTACCTGGTTTGGGAATAAAAAGAGCTTGGGTAATTGCGGATGCAATAGATGATTTGGTTGAATCAAAAACAGAATATGCATTTTCAAAAAAATGGGGTTATCTATCTGCCTGCCCTACCAATCTGGGTACAGGTCTTAGGGCTTCAGTTATGGTTCATATTCCAGCTTTAAATCTAAGCAGCAATATGACTAGATTATTTGAAGTTGTAGGCAAACTGGGTTTGACTGTGAGAGGGATTTATGGAGAAGGCAGTGAATCAGCTGGTAATATTTATCAGATATCAAATCAAATAACCCTTGGAAAAAAAGAAGAAGATATTATTGAAAATTTAGAGAGTGTAATAAGACATGTGATAAAACAGGAAAAAAATGCACGTGAAAAATTATATAAAAACAGGCCTGTATTTATAAAAGATAAAATAATGAGGGCTTATGGAAAACTAAAATATGCCTATAGTATTTCCACAAATGAAGCAATGGAACTACTTTCTTATGTTAAGCTGGGGAGTGAAATGGACATTATTAAAGAAAAAGAGATTTCCCCCCTCTTATTGAAAAGGCTATTTATAATCATTAGACCCGCTCATTTACAGAGTCTTATCGGAGAAAAAATAGATAATTCAGCAAGAGATTTAAAAAGAGCTGAGCTAATTCAGACAGAAATAAATCGCAAAGGAGGACAAATATAATGTTTGGAAAATTTACAGAACGGGCCAGAAGGGTTATTGCTATGGCTGAATCTGAAGCGAAGAAATTAAATCATAACTATGTAGGAACAGAGCATATACTACTTGGTTTAGTTAAAGAAAAGAAGGGTATTGCTGCTAAGGTTCTTTCTGAACAGGCAGACTTAAAAGAGAGTCAAATTATAGATGTTATAAAATCGATTATTGGGAAAGGGAAAAACAAAGTACAGGGTACAATTGGTTTAACCCCGCGCAGTAAAAAAGTATTAAATCTCTCAATGGAACAAGCCAGAGATTTAAACCATAGTTATATTGGTACAGAACACATTTTACTTGGTATGATAGGTGAAGGGGAAGGTGTAGCTGTTAGAATTTTACAGGAACTTGGAGTAGATTTAGATAAGCTAAAAAAGGAGATATTACAGATACTTAGTGAAAGTCAGACTAAAAGTAATGAAGTTGAAGAAAGTAACACACCTGAACTTGATAAATACAGTCGAGATTTAACTGAAATGGCTAAGGAAGATAAATTAGATCCGGTTATTGGGAGAGAAAAAGAGATTAAAAGAGTTATTCAGGTGCTCAGTCGCAGAACAAAAAACAACCCTGTTTTAATTGGTGAACCAGGTGTTGGTAAAACTGCTATTATAGAAGGTTTGGCTAAAAGTATTATAGATGAAAATGTGCCTGAAATTCTGATTAAAAAAAGGGTAGTAGCTTTGGATTTGAGTTCTCTTGTAGCAGGATCTAAATACAGAGGTGAATTTGAAAAACGCTTAAAGGCTTTAATGTCTGAGATTATAGAGAATGGTGAGGTAATATTATTTATAGATGAAATGCACACTCTTGTGGGAGCAGGTGCAGCAGAAGGAGCTATTGATGCAGCTAATATTCTCAAGCCTGCGCTGGCTCGTGGAGAACTGCAGGCTATCGGTGCAACAACCCTTGATGAATATAGAAAATATATTGAAAAAGATGCTGCTTTAGAACGCAGGTTCCAATCTGTAATGGTAAAAGAAAACACTATCAGTCAATCCATAGCAATTCTTCAAGGTTTAAGAGATGCTTATGAGGCTCACCATAAAGTTAAAATAACCGATAAAGCAATAGAAGCAGCCGTAAATTTATCCCATAGATATATTACCGATAGATTTTTACCTGATAAGGCAATTGACTTAATGGACGAAGCAGCTTCCAGAGTTCGTTTAAGAAATAATACAAGACCAAAAAAATTAAGAGAAATAAATGAAAGAATAGAAGAATTGGAAAAAGAAAAAGAATCAGCTATTAAAAATCAGGAGTTTGAAAAAGCAGCTCAGTTAAGAGATAAAGGAAAAGAATTAAAAACAAAGTTAAAGGAGATAAAAGGCGAGTGGAAACAAAAAAAGAATAATAATAATACCGTTGTTCACGTTGAGGATATTGCTCAAATAGTCTCAAGTTGGACCGGCATACCAGTTACAAAATTAGAAGAAACCGAAACTAAAAAATTATTAAAACTTGAAAAACTACTTCATAAAAGGGTTGTGGGTCAAGATGAAGCAATCAGAGCAGTATCACAGGCAGTTCGAAGGGCCCGGGCAGGGCTTAAGGATCCTCAAAGACCTATCGGATCTTTTATCTTTTTGGGACCAACTGGAGTAGGTAAAACAGAATTAGCAAGGACTTTAGCAGAGGCTATGTTTGATGATGAAGATGCAATGATTAGAATTGATATGTCTGAATATATGGAGAAACACTCTGTTTCCAGGATGGTTGGTTCACCTCCAGGATATGTAGGACATGAGGAAGGTGGACAGCTTACTGAGCCGGTCCGTAGAAGACCATACTCTGTAATCCTCTTTGACGAAATCGAAAAGGCACACCCTGAGGTTTTCAATATATTATTACAGATTTTAGAAGACGGCGCTTTAACAGATTCTCATGGAAGAAAGGTTGATTTTAAAAACACCGTAATAATCATGACATCTAATGTAGGGGCTAATTATATCAAAAAACAGTCTCGGCTAGGATTTACAGCAGAAGAGGATGAAGCTGCTGAATATGATAATATGAAAGATAATGTTATGACCAGGTTACGAAAAACATTTCGCCCTGAATTTCTTAATAGGCTGGATGAAACAATTGTATTTCACTCCCTCAATAAGGAGCATATTTCTAAGATTATAGAAATTATGATTAGGGAATTACAGGAGAGACTTGATCAAAAGGATATTAAAATAGAAATTAGCAAAAAAGCCAAGTCTAAATTAGTAGATGAAGGCTATAACGCCGAGTTTGGGGCAAGACCTCTAAGACGTGCTATACAGAGACTTGTAGAAAATAAGTTGTCGGAGCATATATTAAGTGGTGATATTGGTGAAGGTGATCAGGTAAATGTTGACCAAAAAGAAGATGAATTAGTTTTTAACAAAGTAAAATAAGACTGAATTGAACCCAGTTTAACAGCTGGGTTCTTATCTTGTAATAAGTGTCTAAAAATGGTATAATTGTATTAATTGAATATAATTAGAATGTATTTAACTGGAGAATTATAATGTCAAAAAACGCAAAGACCTATATGTGTAAAAATTGTGGTTACAAAACCGAAAATTGGGCAGGAAAATGTCCTAATTGTGGTGAATGGAATTCCATCAGGGAATTTACTCCTGAAGAAATAGAAAAAAATAGGAGTTTGAAACTCAAAGATGATAAATTGCCTAAAATTGAATCTCTGGATAAGATTACAGGATCCAAGAAAAATCGTTTTCCTACAACTTTAACAGAATTTGACAGAGTTTTAGGAGGAGGTATTGTGGAAGGGTCCTTAATTTTAATAGGGGGTTCTCCAGGGATTGGTAAATCCACCTTGATTTTGCAGGTGGCTTTCCTTTTAGCCATACAAAATAAAAATGTATTGTATATTACCGGAGAGGAATCCCTTAGTCAAGTTAAGATGAGGGCAGCCAGATTGGAATTAATACATAAAAAAGTTTTTATTCTTTCTGAAATCAATTATGAAAAAATCCAGGCTATAATTGCAGAAAAAGATTTTGATTTAGTGATTATAGATTCAATTCAAACCGTTAAACATCCCCAGATAAATTCTTCAGCCGGCAGTATTAAGCAGATCAAGGAAGTTGCTGCGAGTTTGTTCAGAACGGCCAAACAAACAAATTTACCAATTATTATGATAGGACATATCACCAAAGAGGGGGATCTAGCCGGCCCTAAGGTTTTAGAGCATATTGTTGATACTGTTTTACAGATGGAAGGGGATCAAAATTATTCTTACCGCATACTGAGGGGGTTAAAAAACCGATTTGGTTCTACAAATGAGATGGGTATTTTCACAATGGAGAAAAAGGGTTTAAAAGAAGTGAAAAATCCCTCACAGATATTTATTAGTGAAAGACCTGAAAATGCGTGTGGTTCAACCATAGTTCCGATAATAGATGGTAATAGAGTTATTTTGATCGAAATTCAAGCTCTTGTAACTGATACAGCTTATGCAACTCCCCAGAGATTAACTACAGGTATCAATAAAAAACGGTTATCTATTTTACTGGCTGTATTAGAGAAAAAACTTGGTTTTAATTTTAAAGTTAGTGATGTTCATATAAATATTACGGGTGGTCTTGCAGCTAGTGAACCCGCAATAGATTTAGGGATTATATTTTCTGTTATTTCTAGCTTTAGTGACTTTCCGATTGATTCTAAAACAGCCGTGATAGGTGAAGTTGGATTAACAGGGGAGGTTAGGGCTGTTAATAATTTTGAAAAAAGAGTTACAGAGTTAAAAAAACTTGGTTTCAAAAATATTATTGTACCGGCCGGCAATGTTAAGAAGAGGGAATTTGATCCAGAGGTTAATATTGTTGAGATTAAAAACTTAGAAGAAGCACTTGATATGTATTTTAACTATTAGTTATGTATTTTTATTATTACTTAAAAAAAGGAGGACAACCCCGTGCAGGACCATGAAGAGTGGTTAAATGAAATATTAGAATTGATAGCTCCTGGAACCTCCTTTAGGGAAGGCCTGGAGAATATATTAAAAGCCAAAACCGGTGGATTGATCATATTAACAGAAAATAATGAAGTTATTAAGAGCCTGGTGGATGGTGGATTTAAGATAGATGTCCCGCTAACTTCCACAAATCTTTATGAGTTAGGTAAGATGGATGGTGCAATTGTTCTTGATGAAGAAGCGAAAAATATTCTTTATGCCAATGCACTGCTTATTCCTGACCCCACAATTAAGTCAAGTGAAACAGGCGCAAGGCACCGAACTGCTGAAAGGGTTGCCAAACAAACTTCCAATTTAGTAATAGCTATTTCAGAGAGAAGAGACATAATTACTTTATATAAAAATGAAAAAAAACATGTCTTAGAAGATATCAGGGTTGTACTTTCCAAAGCCAATCAAGCTGTACAAACCCTAGAAAAATATAGAAAAGTTTTTGACCAGACCTTAATCAATTTAAGCGCTTTAGAATTTGAAAATCTGGTTACTATTGCAGATGTAGTTACAGTTATAAAAAGAGCAGAAATGGTTTTAAAAATTAAAAATGAAATAGAAAAATATATTTTAGAGCTTGGCAATGAAGGTCGTTTAATTGAAATGCAGCTGGAAGAATTAGTGATGAGTGTAGAAGATGAAAACGAGTTATTAATTAAGGATTATATCGCAGAAGAAAAACTTGCAGATGAGGTTAAAGCTGAAGATATTATGGAAGAATTAAGAGAGCTTAATAAAGATGATATGCTAACAACAAGAGAAATAAGAAGTATTTTAGGACACGGTGGCAATGTTAATTCACTGGATTTAATCATAGACCCACGAGGATACAGGATTTTAAAAAAGATACCACGACTGCCAATGCCGGTTATTGAAAATATCATTGAAGAATTTGGAGATTTAAATGATATTAATGTTGCTTCATTAGATGAATTAGATGAAGTAGAAGGTGTTGGAGAGGTTAGAGCTCAGGCCATTAAAGATGGGCTGAGGAGATTGAGAGATCAAGTATTACTTGATAGGCACATCTAAAAAAGATAATAAAGGAAGGTTGATAAGATGGCAGAAAGTATTTTTGATAAAGGAGATAGAGTAGTTTATCCAAATCATGGAGCAGGTACTATTGTTGATATTGAGATAAAAGAGATCCTGGGAGAAGAGAGGAAATACTATATCATGGAACTGCCTATTGGTGAAATGAAGGTTATGATTCCTATTCATAAAGTGGAAGAGATAGGTATTCGAGATGTTATCGATGAGTCAGAGGCAGAAAATGTATTTTATCTCTTAAAGGGTGAAAAGAGTAAGATGTCACAAAATTGGAACAGAAGATATAGGGCAAATATGGAAAAACTAAAAACCGGTGATATATATGAAGTAGTAGAAGTTGTTAGAAATTTAACTATTCGAGATATGGAGAAAGGTTTATCTACTGGGGAAAAGAAAATGTTAAGTAATGCTCGAAAAATATTAATTAGTGAGTTAGTTTTAGCTAAAGACATGCCAGAAGAAGATGTTGTTGAAAAAATTGATAATATTTTAGAAAACAATCCAAATGTAAATAATGATGATTAGATTAAAGGAGGGGGACATAAAAATTAAAAAAATTAAATTATAGATACAGCTGGGGAGGTGATAATAAATGCTGGAAAAAATCGTTAAAATAATTTTAGGGATAATTGGTGCTGTTATAGGATATAACAGTATTGTTATGTTAGGAGTTGCAGAGAAAATAAAATTTTCAACCTCTAATATTGGGAGGTTTTTAATAAGCAAACAATTTATTGGAATTATTATAGGTGCTATTATTGGTTATTTTTTAATTTCTTTCTTACTGGAAAAACTGCTTGACCTTATTTTAAACTTTGATTATAAACTAAAAGAACTTTCCTGGAAAAAGATCATAATTTCCTTTTTAGGTATTATACTCGGACTCATATTTGGTTCTCTTATTAATCTTGCTTTTTCAATTTCTTCCATACCAGGTCTGGGGTTATCTTTACAGATTTTGATAAATGTCATATTTATATATCTGGGTTTAACTCTTGCGATTTATAAATTTGATGATATATTTAATCTACTTTTTGAAAACAAGAAATTTTTTTCAAGTAATAAAAACAAGAATTTAACCAAAAAAATTCTTGATACCAGTGTAATAATTGATGGGAGAATATATGATATCTGCCAAACTGGATTTGTAGAGGGAAAGTTGATGATTCCCGAATTTGTTTTAGAAGAACTACGCCATATCGCGGATTCCTCTGATGGTTTAAAAAGGAATAGAGGTAGAAGGGGCCTGGATATTTTAAAGAAGATGCAGAAAGATAATCGAATAGATGTTGATATTGTGGCAAAAAATTATGAAGATATTCCAGAAGTGGACAGTAAGTTAGTCAAGATGGCCCAGGAGTACAAAGCTAAAATAGTAACCAATGATTTTAACTTAAATAAAGTATCAGAGTTACAGGGTGTTTTTGTATTAAATATCAATGAGCTCGCTAATGCTGTTAAACCGGTTGTGTTACCCGGTGAAGAAATGGATGTAAAGGTTATTAAAGAAGGCAAAGAAGATCGTCAGGGTATTGGATATTTAGACGATGGAACGATGATTGTAGTAGATAACGGGGTAGAATACATGGATAAAGATATAGTAGTAATGGTTACCAGTATTTTACAAACTGCTGCGGGACGCATGATCTTTGCAAAACCGAATACCAACAGTTGATATTTGAATATAAGAGGGAGATTGAAAATGTATATTAGTGCAATTATTCCAGCTGCCGGATCAGGTAACCGGATGCAGACAAGAGAAAATAAATTATATATTAAACTGGCGGGTAAGCCGGTACTTTATTATACCTTAGAGAAGTTTATTAATAACTCATTTATCAACAGAGTTATCTTAGTTTTACAGGCAGGTCAGGTAAAAAACTTTGAAAAAAATGTATTAAAATTATTAAGTGATAAAAAAAGTAAGATTAAGACTGTAATTGGTGGTGTAAGCAGGAAGGATTCTGTGTTTAATGGTATAAAAGCCGCTCCTGATGAAACTGACTATATAATTATTCACGATGGGGTAAGACCTTTAATAACAAAGGATATAATTAATAAAGTGATTGGTGCTTTAGAAACAGAAGAAGCGGTGACAACCGGGGTTAAAGTTAAGGACACTATTAAGATAAAAGATCATAATAATTATGTTGTAAAAACTGTAAATAGGGATAATCTAATCTCTATACAAACCCCGCAGGCTTTCAGTTATGATTTAATAAAAAAAGCTCATCAGACTAATATTTTCGATAAAAACATAACAGATGATGCTTATTTAATTGAATTGATGAATAAAAAGGTTAAGATTATTATAGGCTCATATGATAATATAAAAATAACGACTCCTATTGATATTGTACTTGCAGAAAATATCTTAATAAGTAGGAGCAAATGACAGGAGAGACAAAAATGAGAGTGGGGATAGGTTTTGATGTGCACAAGTTTCAAAAAGATACCCCCTTATATCTGGGAGGAGTTAAGATAAACTATAAAGCCGGATTAAAGGGTCATTCAGATGCTGATGTTCTCATTCACGCCCTAATTGATGCTCTTTTAGGTGCAATGGGTAAGGGTGATATAGGAGAAATGTTTCCAGATACTGAGATTAAGTATAAAGATATAAGAAGTACTGAATTACTTAATGATGTAGTAGATATTATGTTAGATGATAATTATAAATTAGTAAATGCAGATCTGGTACTCATAGCTCAAAAACCTAAAATTAAAACCTATAAAGAGGTAATAGAAGAAAAATTAAGCAGTATACTGAGAATAGAGAAGTCACAGATAAATTTAAAGGCAACAACGACGGAAGGACTTGGTTTTTTGGGCAGAATAGAAGGTATTGGTGCACAGGCATTAGTATTAATATCAGAGTCAATACAATAATTTAGTAAAAGAGCAGGTGAATATAAATTATGTTAATTAAAGATATTATGACCAAAAACCCCATTACAATTGAAACTAATATGACCGTATCAGAAGCTGAGAAGGTATTATCTATCAATAAGATAGGTAGATTAGTAGTTGTTGACAATGGGGAGATTGTAGGGATTTTAACAGACGGAGATTTAATGAGTAATCATCACATCAAAGGGAAAATAAATGATTACATGTCAAAGAATGTAATAACTATTAAAGAATTAGATACTGTACAAAAGGCAGCCAGGTTATTATCTGATAATCAAATTGGCGGGATGCCGGTGGTTAATAAAGATAATGAACTGGTCGGGATTCTAACGGCAGATGATATTGTATTTGGTTATATGAAAGATGGAGAAGAACTAGAGGTGGAAAAAAAGAATATAAATCCAGAAAGTGCTGCTATATATCTCTCTATGACAAGAAGTAGAGAATATGAAGAATACTGGTTGGAAAAGATTAAGGGTTATGGATATAAAGGGGCTATTACCCAAACCGGAGCCAATTCAGAAAAACTACCGGTAAAACTAAGGGAAAGTACCACTGTAGCAGCTATAGCAAGAGGAGTTATTTCTGAGAATTCGCGGGAGAAATCAGCAGTATCAAATGCCGTCAAAGATGCATATATTCAACTGGCTTTGATCAATCCAGGCCTGGGTGGAGGATTTAAGATAGCTGTGGTCAGGGGGTCTGAATATATATCGGTTGCAATCTTTGGTAAATTCGGACATGCTTTAGTTGATGGACCTGAACAACTATCAATTGGTACCAGTGTAATTTAAATTGATTAGAATTTAATAATCCTTAAGAGATGTATCATATATTATAATTTAGGACAGATCTAATAATTTTCATAAGAATTAAGGAGGAGTTTTTAATGAGTGAGATGCGGTTAAGATTTCCGCCCAGTCCCACGGGTAAAATTCATATAGGTAATATGAGAACAGCCCTTTTTAACTGGTTGTGGGCAAGAAAAAATAATGGAAAACTGATTTTAAGAATTGAAGATACTGATCAAAAAAGATCAACCAAGGAGTTTGAAGATATTATTATTAAAGAGCTGGACTGGTTAGGTATAGACATTGATGAAGGGGCCGGTGTTGGTGGTGAATATGGTCCCTACCGACAATCAGAAAGACTTGTCCTATATCAAAAATATGCTGAAAAGTTATTAAAAAAAGCTAAGGCATATAGATGTTACTGCAGTGAAGAAGAACTTGGGCAAATGAGAAAAGATGCCCTAGCGCGAGGAGATATGCCCAAATATAATGGGCACTGTCGTAACTTAAGCCGGGAGGAGGAACTAAAATATATTGAAGAAGGACGAAAACCGGTTATCAGATATAGGCTAACAGAAGAAGATAAAGATATTGTAGTAAATGATGTGATAAGAGGTGATGTTACATTCAATACATCAGTTCTAGACGATTTTATAATCTTTAAATCTGATGGTATGCCCACCTACAATTTCGCAGTAGTGATAGATGATGCCTTGATGAAGATTACCGAGGTTATCAGGGGTGAAGATCATTTATCTAATACACCCAAACAGATATTAATTTATGAAGCACTTGACTTTCCAGTACCTAAATTTGCACACTTACCTTTGATATTGGATAGAGATAGGGCTAAATTGAAAAAAAGAAGTGAAGATGATGATGTTTACATTGGTGAATATAGAGAAAAAGGTTATCTGCCGGAAGCCCTATTTAACTTCCTTGTTTTTTTGGGTTGGTCTCCTCCGGATGATAAAGAAATCCTCACGAGAGATGAAATAATCAAAAACTTTGAACTCAATAATATTAATAAAAGTGCAGCTGTTTTTGATATTGATAAACTGAACTGGGTTAATGGAAAATATATTAGGGAGGCAGATTTAGATTATATAGTAGAGCTGTCAATACCTTATTTAAAAGAAGCAGGTTATATAGACGAGGTATTTGTAGAGAAAAATTATGAATGGTTAAAAAAGGTAATAGAAGTAGCCCGTACTGGAGTTGATTATCTGGGTCAAATTCCTAAAGAAGCAGAGTTATTTTTTAAAAAATTAGAGTTTGAAGATAAAGAAAAGGCTGTAAAGGAATTTCAAGAAGAAGGTGTGGAATTGGTTTTTACAAACCTCAAGGAAAAATTAATAGATTTAGATGAATTTAAGCCTGAAAAGATCAGCACTGTGTTTTCAGAGTTGATTAAAGAACTGCCTGTAGGTGGTAGAACTGTTTATCACCCCACGAGATTGGCTTTAACTGGTATGGATTCGGGGCCTGAAATGAAAAATGTTATATATATATTGGGTATCGAAGAAACAATCAATAGATTAGATAAAGCCCTCATGATGAGATATAAAAAATAAATAAAAACATGACTTCTCCTCAATTATGAGGAGAAGTTTTTACAAGAAAGGAGTGTCCCAACTTGCTTAAAGTATACAATACATTAACCAGAAAAAAAGAAGAGTTCAAACCTATAGAAGATAAAAAAGTACGAATGTATGTTTGTGGGCTTACTGTTCAAAATTATTCTCACCTGGGGCATGTTAGAGGTGCTATTAATTATGATGTAATAAAAAGATATCTAGAATTCAAAGGTTATGATGTTACCTATATCTCTAACTTTACGGATATTAATGAAAAGATTATTGCCAGAGCTGAACTGGAAGAAATGAAGCCAATGGCTTTAGCATATAAGTATGAACAGGCCTTTTTAGAAGACCTTGAGGCACTCAATATAAAAAAAGCTGATCACTACTGTAAGGCAACAGATAATATAGATCAGATTCAAAAAATGGTTCAAATTCTAATCGATAAAGGTTATGCTTATGTTGCAGATGGAAATGTATATTTTAGTGTAGAAGAGTTTGAAGATTATGGAAAACTTTCCGGTAGAGATTTAGAACAAATGATTGCAGGAACACGAAAAAAAATTGAAAGTGATAAGAAAAACCCACTTGATTTTGCCCTCTGGAAAAATGTTAAAGATCCCGAGGTAATTGCTTGGGATAGTCCCTGGGGAAGGGGTTGGCCTGGCTGGCATATTGAATGTTCTGCTATGTCGATTAAAAAGCTGGGCAGCAGTTTTGACATTCATGGGGGTGGAACAGATTTGATATTTCCTCATCATGAAAACGAAATTGCTCAATCTGAAGCATACAGTGGAGTTAAACCGTTTGCAAAATACTGGATGCATAATGGAACAGTTAACATGAGTGGTGATAAAATGTCTAAATCATTGGGCAACTTTTATACTACCAGAAAGCTTTTAGAAAAATATTCTGCAGATCAACTGAGGTATTTTATTTTAACAAAACACTATAGAAGTCCTATAGAATACAGTGATGAAGAAGTAGAAAACAGTAATAAAAGTCTGGAAAAATTGGTCAATACTAAAAATTCTTTAAAAAATATTTTAAAACAGTCATCAATAGATAAAGATAAAAAGCAAACGTATCAACTGCTTGAGTTTATAAAAGGAAAAGAAGAAGAATTTTTTACGGCTATGGATGATGACTTCAATACTGCTCAGGCAATAGGTATACTACATGAGATGGCAACTGAGATCAATAAGGTTGTTAACAACTCAAGACTTAAGTTAAATTCAAAATTATTAGAAGATCTGAAGGAAATATATAAAGTTTTTAATGAACTGTTTGAAATTTTCGGATTAACATTAGAGCCGAGCAGCGGTTCATTAAGTTCTGATAGATATAATGAGTTGATAGAATATATTTTAGAGTTAAGAAAAGAAGCCAGAGCAAATGAAAACTGGGAACTTGCTGATAAAATTAGAGATGACCTTCATAAAATGGGTATCAAGGTTCATGATACTCCGCGTGGAACAGAGTGGGAAATAATAAATTAAGGGGGAGCAAAATGGAAGTCAAACCTAAGGTAGAATTGATTGATTTCACAGAAAACCCTGAGAGAAATGTGGCCACTGCTGCACGCCTTTGTTATTCCAAAAAAGGTGCAGTTCAGCTCAATCAGGAAATGTCTCAAGAAGAAGTTGAGAATTTAGTTAAAAAGGTTATGCAGATGGGTCATACTTCTACCCTTGAACATACTTATTTTTTCTTTCATGTTCGTTGTAGTCGGGTTACTTCTCACCAAATTGTTAGACAAAGAATAGGAACCTCCTACAGTCAGAGGTCGCAGAGATATGTGACCGAAGACGACTTTAGCTATATTACCCCACCTAAAATAAAAAATAATGAAAAAGCATATCAGATATATAAAGAAAAGATGGCAGAATTAGAAAAGACTTACCTCGAATTGATCGAATTAGGCATACCCAAAGAAGATGCTAGATTTATATTGCCTACAATTAAGACTAATATTGTTATTTCATATAATGCTCGTTCTCTTATCCATTTTATAAGGTTAAGAACCTGTAATCGCGCTCAGTGGGAGATCAGAAGTATAGCTAATCAAATGTTAAAAGAAGTTAAAAAGGTAGCACCTGTTATTTTTGAAAACGCTGGTCCTCCCTGTGAAATGGATGGAGAATGTCCGGAAGGAGATTTATCCTGTGGGAAAATAGATCGAATTAAGGAGAGAGAAAATAAGTAATGAGAAATGTGGAAGGCAAAAATCCTGTTATTGAATTAATAAATATGAACAAAGAAATTGATAAAATATACTTGCAAAAAGGCTTACGAGGCGATAAAATAAGTCAAATAATAAGTAAAGCTAAGAATAAAAATATTAAAATAGAGTTTTTAAATAAATATAAGATGGATAAAAAAGCAGAAAGTGATAATCACCAGGGAGTTATTGCTCTGACCTCCCAACTTAAAAAATATAATTTAAAACAGACAATAAATGATTTATCAAAGAGGAAAAAGGACCCTCTATTATTAATTTTAGATCATATTCAGGACCCACATAATTTTGGAGCAATTATTAGAACTGCTTATGCAGCAGGTGTTGATGGTATAATTTATCCCAAGGATAGAGCATGTGGTATTACAGCCACAGTGGATAAGGCTTCTGCAGGAGCTATTGAAAGCATAAGATTAATAGAAGTTGTTAATGTTAATAGAGCTATAGATTTTTTAAAAGACAATAATTATTGGGTAACTGGAGCAGATATAACCGGGCATAAAAAATATTATGAACATGATTTTTCTGGTAAAGTTGTTCTAGTAGTTGGTAATGAAGGTAGTGGTTTGAGTAGACTAACCAAACAAAAGTGTGATTTTTTAGTCAAAATACCTATGCAGAATAACTTTAGTTCATTAAATGTGTCTGTAGCAACAGGTATTCTTTTGTTTGAGGCTAATAGACAAAGGAATACAATATAGTCCTTGACTAAAAAAGTTTTAAACAGTATAATATTAATGTATTAAATAAGGAGGGATTCTGGTTGAACACATATGCCCAAGAAGTAGATTACCAGGATTATAGTCAACTTAGTGATGATGAACTAATTAAGATTATACGTAAAGGAGATTCGCGAGCGGAAGAAGCATTGATCAAGAGATATAAAAATTTTGTTTTGGCTAAATCGAGATCCTATTTTCTTGTTGGGGCAGGTCGAGAGGACATTGTGCAGGAAGGTATGATTGGTTTATACAAAGCCGTAAGAGATTATAAAATTGATCGCCTGGCTTCCTTTAGAGCCTTTGCAGAATTATGCATCACCAGGCAGATCATAACAGCTATTAAGGCTGCAACCAGACAAAAGCATCAACCACTAAATTCATATGTGTCTTTAAATAAGCCGATATATGATGAAGAATCAGATCGAACACTTCTTGACATTTTAAAAGGGACCAAACTTAATAACCCCGAAGAATTATTTGTCAGTAAAGAGACATATGATTTAATTGAAGATCAAATAAGTGAGATGTTGAGTACTCTTGAATTCGATGTATTACAGGAATACTTAAATGGGAAATCTTATCAGGATATAGCTGATACCTTAGATAAACATGTAAAGTCTGTAGACAATGCTTTACAGAGAGTCAAAAGAAAGTTAGAGGATTTTTTAGAAAAACATGAGATTTAAATTCTATAGATAATCTATATAATAATATTAATGTTAACACCGGCCTACAATATTAACAAAGGAGAGATGAATATAATGGCTAAGGAAAAATTTGAAAGGACAAAACCACATCTTAATATTGGAACTATAGGACATGTTGACCACGGCAAGACAACCCTAACAGCAGCAATAACCTCAGTATTAAGCAACTACGGTGGAGCCGAGGTAAGGGATTTTGATTCAATTGATAATGCCCCTGAAGAGAAGGAAAGAGGCATAACAATAGCGACATCCCACGTTGAATACGAGACAGAGTCTAGACATTATGCCCATGTTGATTGTCCGGGTCATGCTGATTATGTAAAGAACATGATAACAGGTGCAGCCCAGATGGATGGAGCGATTTTAGTTGTATCAGCGGCAGATGGTCCTATGCCTCAGACTAGGGAGCATATATTATTGGCTCGCCAGGTAGGTGTACCGAGCATTGTGGTATTTTTAAACAAGGCAGACATGGTAGATGATGAGGAGTTAATAGAGCTGGTAGAGATGGAAGTAAGGGACTTACTAAATGAGTATGATTTTCCAGGAGACGATGTACCTGTGATAGTAGGTTCAGCTTTAAAGGCACTGGAGAATGCTGATCCAGAGGGTCCATATGGCAAGAAGATAGTGGAGTTAATGGAGGAAGTAGACTCATATATACCGGAGCCCGAAAGAGACAGCGACCAGCCATTTTTAATGCCGATAGAAGATATATTTTCAATTAAGGGTCGTGGCACAGTAGCGACCGGCAGGGTAGACAGAGGCACATTACATCCTCAAGATGAGGTAGAGATAGTGGGCATCAAGGAGACCGAGAGCACGGTAGTGACCGGTGTAGAGATGTTCAGGAAGTTACTGGATGAAGCGGTAGCGGGAGACAATATAGGAGCCTTATTAAGAGGAGTCAAGAGAGAGGAAATAGAGAGGGGCCAGGTTTTAGCAAAGCCGGGCAGTATAACCCCTCATACCAAGTTCAAGGCAGAGGTATATGTATTATCGAAAGATGAGGGTGGACGTCACACACCATTTTTTGATGGATATAGGCCTCAGTTTTATTTCAGGACAACAGATGTAACAGGTACGATATATTTACCAGAGGGAGTAGAGATGGTAATGCCGGGCGACAATATAGAGATGAATGCAGAACTAATTACTCCTATAGCTATGGAAGAGGGATTAAGATTTGCGATTCGCGAAGGCGGACGTACTGTGGCCTCTGGTGTTGTAACTGATATAGTTGAGTAAGATCAAGTAGAAAAGAAGGGGGATTAAATTCCTCTTCTTTAATTGTTCTTTATCTTGGTTTGTTTGAAGGAGGGAAGATAATGACCAACCATGAAAAAATTAGAATTAGGTTAAAATCGTTTGAACACGAACTTTTAGATAAATCAGCAGAAAAGATTGTGGGTACTGCTAAAAGAACAGGGGCTGAGGTTTCAGGTCCGATCCCACTTCCAACTAAAAAAGAAATAT
>JAGYMU010000033.1 GCA_018399995.1 Halanaerobiales bacterium
GAATGAAAATATTTCCAATTATTTTTTGGGCGGACGTAGTTTAAATCCTTATGTTACAGCTTTAAGTGTTCAGGCCAGTGATATGAGCGGCTGGTTACTAATGGGTTTCCCAGGTGTTATTTATGCAGGTGGATTTAATGGTATGTGGATTGGCATTGGCCTTACCTTGGGAACTTATTTAAATTGGCAGTTTACTGCTCAGAGATTGAGAAGATATACTGAAGTTGTAGATTCTATAACAATTGCTGATTTTTTTGAAAACAGATATAGGGATAAGAGCAGGTCTTTAAGAATTGTATCTGCACTGGCAATTTTAATATTCTTCACGATATATGTTTTTTCTGGTTTGGTAGCAGACGGATTATTATTCGAAAATATTCTGGGAGTTAATTACAAATTAGCAGTAATTTTGGCTGTCTTGATTACAGGTTTATATACTTTTTAGGATGGGGCCTAGGTTATTTTGGTATGCCTCATATTCTTGTTAGATTTATGGGCATAAAGTATGCAAAACAGTTTCCATATCACAATTTATTGGTGTTACCTGAAGTTGTAGAGGAATTTGAAAGAGCTATGAAACCGCTGAATAATGAATAATTAATTTAGGGGGATTTAGATGAGGATAACTAAACATCCTATACTCGATTTTAATAGAGGCAAAAAGATTACTTTTCAGTACAAAGGTCAAGAGATTACAGCTTATCAAGGAGAAACAATTGCTGCAGCTCTTTATGCAGCCGGTATAAGGGTATTAAAAAAGAGCAATAAATATAAAAGACCAAGGGGATTATTCTGTGCTATAGGGAATTGTGCTTCCTGTTATATGGTTGTAAATGGAGTTTTTCATGTCAAAACTTGTATTACTAAAGTAAAGGAAGGTATGGTTGTAGAAGAAGAGACTGAAAAAGGTGATATTATTGATTAACACAGATTTATTGGTGATTGGAGGCGGTCCAGCCGGCATGACAGCTGCCTTAAAAGCTGCAAAGAGGAAAGCAGAAGTAATCATTGTGGAAAGATATCACGAACTGGGTGGTCAATTGACTAAACAAACCCACCGATTTTTTGGTTCTAAAAGTGAACAAGCAGGAACTAGGGGTATTGACATTGCCCGAGGATTAACTAAAGAAATTCAAAATATGAGTGAGATTAAAGTGCTGACTGAAGCGACCGCCCAGGGTTATTATGAAGATAAAATTGTTACCGTATCTTACCAGAATAAATTTAGAAAAATAAGGGCAAAAAGAATAATAATAGCAACCGGTGCTTCTGAAAAGATGATGCTTTTTGAGAATAATGATCTGCCCGGTGTATATGGAGCAGGGGCTATTCAGACTTTAATGAACCTTTATGGTATATTACCCGGTAAAAAAGTAATAATGGTTGGGGCTGGGAATATAGGGTTGATCGTTAGTTATCAGCTATTACAGGCTGGAGTTGAAGTCAAAGCGGTTATTGAAGCAGACTCTGAAATTGGTGGTTATTTAGTTCATGCTTCAAAAATCAGAAGAACAGGTGTTCCCATATATACCGGCCACTCTGTGAAATCTGCAATTGGAGAAAGTTCTGTAAAAGGAGCAGAAATTATAAAATTAGATGAGAACTGGCAGATGATAACAGGAACAGAAAGATTTATCAAAGCAGACACAATTTGTCTAGCAGTTGGTTTAAGACCTTTAGTTAGTCTGTTAATCCAGGCTGACTGTGCGATGGTCTATGTGCCAGAACTGGGAGGAGATGTACCCATCCGGGATGAGAATTTAAAAACCACCAATGATCAAATCTTTGTTGCAGGTGATGCTGCTGGGATAGAGGAAGCAACTGCAGCTATGTTAGAAGGAGAAATAGCTGGTTTAAAGGCGGCATCAGAGATTGGGTATTTAAGTGAAGATGTAGTTGAAGAAACCAGAAGATTAAAAAGAGAGCTAAAAAAGCTAAGAGGCGGACCAATTGGTAGAAAAATTAGAAGAGGTCTCAGCAAAGTTAGAGGTGATGATAATGTTAAAAAGAACAGGTATTCCCACCTCAGATGATTTACAATCTGTTACTCCAGACAAAGAGAGATTATTAGAAGGGCCGGTAGCCATTATTGAATGTTTTAATGAAATTCCCTGTGATCCCTGTTTTTACAGCTGTCCTTTTAAAGCTATAAAAAAATTTGATGATATTAATGATAAGCCTGAACTGGACTATAGTAAATGTACAGGCTGTGGTAACTGTATCGCAAGTTGTCCTGGATTAGCTATTTTTGTGGTTGACTACCCTAAAAATAGACTGAGCCTACCTTATGAGTTTTTGCCATTGCCATCTGTAGGTGATAAGGTTTGGGGGCTTAACAGAGCTGGCAAATCTATATGTCAGGTTGAAGTTATAAAGGTTAAAGATCCTGATAAAAATGACAAGACTGCAGTTATTACGATACGATTATCTAAAAAGTATTTAATGGAAGTAAGGCACATAAAAGTTGGTGATCTTGATGAATGAAGATATGATTGTCTGTAGATGTGAGGACATAACATTAAAAGAATTAAGAGATCTGATTGCTGAAGGCTATACTACACTCGATGAAATAAAGAGGGCTTTACGTTTAGGGATGGGACCCTGCCAGGGGAATATTTGTCTGGAAATAGCCGCTAGGGAGATATGCAAAATGACAGACAAAAAAATGGAAGATATCAAAATGCCTAGCAAAAGGCCACCTATATCAGGTATTAAGATGAGTGAGTTAGTAGGTGATAATCAAAATGAGAAATAAGGCAGAAATAGTTATCATAGGCGGGGGAGTGATTGGTGCTTGTATTGCATATAATCTAGCACATAAAGGGATGAAAGACATAGTTGTCTTGGAAAAAAACTATATAGCAAGTGGTTCTACGGGAAGTTGTGGTGCAGGCATAAGACAACAGTGGGGCACAGAGATGAACTGCCTTTTGTCTAAAAAAAGTATGGAAATATTTGAAAACATGAATGAAAGCCTAAAGGTCAAAAGGGATATTGAATTAAAACAGGGCGGTTATTTATTATTAGCATATTCTGAAAAAGAATTTAAGCAGTTTAAAGAAAATATCAAATTACAAAATAGTATAGACATACCTTCCCAACTCTTGACTGTTAAAGAAGCCAAAGAAATTGTGCCTCAATTAAATATTGATGGTGTAAAGGGAGCCACATATTGCTCTACAGATGGGCATGCAAATCCTTTTCGTGTAAATCAAGCCTATGTAGAAGCAGCTAAACGCAAAGGGGTTCAATTTTATACTTACACAAGAGCGCAAGATATCGTAACACAAAATGATGAAATCAAAAGTGTTGTTACTGATCGAGGTGTAATTGAAACTAATAAAGTTGTAAATGCCGCAGGTGGTTTTTCTAAAGAGGTTAGTTTGATGGCAGGAATTGATATACCTACTAAGTCAGAAAGGCATCAGATATTGGTGACAGAACAGGTTAATCCTATCTTAAAACCAATGGTGATGTCTTTTTCATATAACATTTACTGTCAACAGATTCCTGATGGCAGTTTTGTCATGGGTTATGGTGATCCTGATGAGCAGCATAGTCATAATATAAAATCAAGCTGGCAGTTTTTAGAAAAAATGGCCAAGAAATCAACCTATCTTTTACCTTTTTTAAAAGATATAAGGGTAATAAGACAGTGGGCAGGTTTATACAATGTAACACCTGATGCTCAACCAATTTTGGATGAGTCCGATAAGTTGAAAGGATTTTTTATGGCGGTCGGTTTTAGTGGTCATGGGTTTATGATAGCACCTTTCACTGGTGTTTTGATGGCTGAGATGATTTTGGGAGAAAGGTTGAGTATGGATATAAAACTTGATGTAAAGAGGTTTGAGCATGACAGACTAATTTTGGAACCTTCAGTAGTATAAATAAAAAAGGGAGGGTTTTATAATGAGTACAAATGATATTTTTAGTTTAAAACGTCCGGATAATGAACAAATCTATGGTTATGAAGCGGGCAGTCAAGAAAGGAAACGAATTAAAACAGAATTAAATGCATTAAAAGAAAATACAGTTGAAATTCCCCTTATCATTGATGGCAAAGAGGTAAAAACCGATAATATACGGGAAATAAAAGCTCCCCATGATCATAATTTAATATTGGGTAAGTACCATCAGGCAGGCAAAGAAGAAATAAATCGAGCTATTGATACTTCACTTAAAGCAAAAGAAGCATGGGAGAACACCTCCTGGGAGAAAAGGGCCTCAATATTTTTAAAGGCGGCTTCATTATTAGCAGGGCCAAGTAGAGCAGAAATAAATGCAGCTACAATGTTATCCCAGAGCAAGAATGTCTTTCAGGCTGAAATAGATGCGGCCTGTGAACTTATTGATTTTCTTCGTTTCAATGCATATTTTATGTCTGAGATTTATCAAAAACAACCGAGGTCTACACCGAAGATTTTAAATAGAGTAGAGTATAGACCACTGGAAGGATTTATATTTGCTGTTCCACCTTTCAATTTTACTTCTATTGGTGGGAATCTTCCTACAGCACCGGCCTTGATGGGTAATACTGTACTATGGAAACCTGCTTCAGCAGCAGTATATTCTAATTACTTTTTCATGAAGGTATTAATGAGGGCTGGCCTACCGGATGGGGTTATTAACTTTATTCCGGGTCAGGGTTCTAAATTAGGCCCTATGATTTTAAAAAGACCTGAATTAGCAGGTGTTCACTTTACTGGTTCTGTAGATACACTTAATCAGATGTTTAAAGAAGTAGGTGCGAATATAGATAGGTTTGATACTTATCCCCGTATAGTAGGTGAAACTGGTGGTAAGGACTTTGTCTTTGCTCACAAATCAGCTGATAGGGATGAATTAATTACTGCTTTACTTAGAGGAGCCTTTGAATATCAAGGCCAAAAATGTTCGGCAGTTTCTAGATCATATATTCCAAAATCAGTTTGGGAGGATATTAGCAAGGAGCTTGTTACAAAAACAGAAAATTTGAAAATGGGTTCTGTTGATGATTTCACGAATTTTATTAATGCAGTTATAGATGAAAGTGCTTTCGAAAAGATCAAAGAGTATATTAAATATGCAAAAAGATCTGATTCTGCCCAAGTAATTGCCGGAGGTGAGTTTGATAAAACAGAAGGATACTATATTACTCCCACAATTATTTTAACAGATAACCCCAGGTTTAGAACCATGGTAGAAGAAATATTTGGACCGGTTTTGACTATATATATATATGATGATCAAAAGTATGAAGAAACTTTAAACTTATGTGATCAAACATCACCTTATGGTTTAACCGGTAGTATCTTTGCAAAAGATAGATATGCTGTAGCATTTGCAGAGAAGGCCTTAAAACATGCTGCTGGAAACTTCTATATTAATGATAAACCAACAGGAGCAGTTGTCGGACAACAGCCCTTTGGAGGTTCGAGAAAATCGGGTACAAATGATAAAGCAGGCAGTCAGTGGAACTTAATGAGATGGGTATCACCGCGGTCTATTAAAGAAAATTTAAACCCACCTGTCAAATATATGTATCCATTTATGAAAGAGAAATAAGTGTGAATCCTTAAATATTCAGGGGTTATGAACTCATTCCTCTGAATATTTTTTTATTTAATTAAAGGTATTTATAATTTCTTATTGAAATTATGATTTGGTTGTTGTATTATGCAGATATAAGTTTGCATAAGAGGCAAAAAATATCTCAATATCAATCATTTAAGGAGCTGATTTAATGTCGAAGAAAGGTAAGGTTAAAATTACTCATCCAGAACGATGTAAGGGTTGTGAAATTTGTGTAATGTACTGCCCTACAGATATACTGGTAGTAAAAAAAGGTCAAATAACCATTACCGATATTGATAATTGTGTTGGCTGTTATAATTGCGAATTAAGTTGTCCGGACTTTGTATTAGAGGTGGTGGAAAATAATGAAAGATAAAATAAAATTACTGCAGGGTGATGAAGCAGTTGTGGAAGGAGCTATTGCAGCAGGAGCTAGATTCTTTGCAGGATATCCGATAACCCCTGCCTCTGAAATTGCAGAAGGTTTAGCAGAAAAACTCCCTATTTATGGAGGGAAATTTATTCAGATGGAAGATGAATTGGCCAGTATGGCCTGTGTTATTGGTGCTTCGTTAAGTGGTTTGAAGTCAATAACTGCAACCAGTGGGCCGGGATTTTCATTAAAACAGGAAAATCTTGGTTTGGGTATGATGATTGAGGTCCCCTGTGTTGTAGTTAATGTTCAGCGAGTTGGACCATCAACAGGCTTACCTACTTCTCCTTCTCAGGGAGATGTTATGCAGGCCAAATGGGGAACTCACGGAGACCATCCCGTGATTGCTCTGGCGCCATCTTCGGTCAAAGAAACTTATGAATTGACGGTTAACGCATTTAATTTTGCAGAACGGTTTAGGACACCTGTTATTTTACTTTTAGATGAGATTGTGGGACATATGAGGGAAAAAGTTGTTTTACCAGATGAGGAGGATATCGAAATTTGGAACCGCAAAAAACCCGAAGTTGGGCCAGAAAATTTTAACCCTTATGAAGAAACCGATGGCTTAGTTCCTCCTATGCCCAATTATGGTGAGGGATATAGATATCATACTACAGGACTTTTCCATGATAGAACTGGGTTTCCCCGGGGTACAAACGAGGATGCCAAAAATTTAATGGATAGGTTAATGGCAAAAATAGAGGGCAATATGGATATAATAAGTCTTTATGAGGAAGATATTAGAGATGACGATGAAATTATTGTATTAGCTTATGGATCGACAATGCGCTCTGCAATAAATGCTATCAACCAGGCCAGAGAAGCTGGAATTAAAGCAGGTTGGATTAAGTTAAAGACAATTTGGCCTTTCCCGGTAGATTATATAAAAGAAGTGGGCAGAAGAGCTAAGGCATTAATAATACCAGAATTAAATAGGGGACAAATTATAAAAGAAGTGAGAGAAAATGTATTTGGAAATGCAGAGGTTCATGGAATTAATAAATATGATGGAACTTTAATTAAACCCGAAGAAATCCTTAATATGATTCAGGAGGTTAAATAGATGGGCTATAAAATTGATGAGTACCTAAGGCAGGATAAATTGCCTCATATTTGGTGTCCCGGCTGTGGACATGGTACGATTATGGGTAATTTAATTAGGGGAATCGACAAAGCTAAAATAGACCCCGATAAGACGGTTGTGGTATCGGGTATAGGTTGTTCAGGTCGTGCAAGCGGTTATATGAATTTCGATACCTTACATACTACACATGGCAGGGCTATTGCTTTTGCCACTGGAATTAAGTTAGCTAATCCCGAACTTAATGTTATTGTTATAACAGGTGATGGAGATGGGACTGCCATAGGTGGAAATCACTTAATACATGGGGCCAGAAGAAATATAGATTTGACTGTTGTATTAATGAATAACCATATCTATGGGATGACAAGTGGGCAATTTTCTCCGATGACACCCACCGGTGATAATGCAACTACAGCTCCTTATGGTAATATAGATCAAAACTTTGATTTGGCAGATTTAACAAAGGCTTCAGGGGCCTCTTTTATTGCCCGGGGCACAGCCTATAACACACGTCAGCTGATAGAAATCTTTGCGGAAGGATTACTGCATACAGGTTTTTCTTTTATAGAGGCTATCAGCCAGTGCCCGGTTAATTATGGACGTAGGAATGGACTAAGTTCAGCAGTTGATATGCTTAAATGTCAAAGAGACTCCTCTGTTAATATCAGAAAATGGGACAGTTTATCTAAAGAAGAGAAAAAAGGTAAATTTCCAACAGGTGTGCTATATAAAGAGGATAAAAGAGAGTATACTGAAATGTATCAAGAAATAATTGATTCTGTTCAGGAGGAGGCCAAGTAATGGATAGATTTGAAATAAGACTAAGTGGTGCTGGTGGACAGGGAATGATATTGGCCGGTATTATAATCGCAGAGGCCTGCTTATATGAGGAGGGTTTAAATGTAACTCAGACTCAATCATATGGACCAGAATCCAGAGGTGGTGCCAGCCGGGCGGAAGTTGTCTTGAGTAGAGAGGTTATTGATTTCCCCAAGGTCATAAAACCAGATATATTGGTTGCTCTAACGCAAAAGGCTTATAATAAGTATTATAATGATGTGAAAGATGAAGGCATAATTATAGTCGATAACAGTATCGAACTTTCAAATATAAAAGTAAAAACTTATCAAATGCCGATATTTGAAAAGGCAATTGAAGAAGTAGAGATGAAATTATCTGCAAACATACTTGTTCTGGGAATAATAGATAGTTTGATTAATCAGGTAAAATCATCTTCTTTAAAAAAGGCAATTAAAAAAAGAGTACCCGAGAGGACTATAGCAGTTAACATGAAGGCCTTTGCAGTTGGTAAAAAACTGGCAGAAGGAGGTAAAATCGATGAGTAAAGAGGATATTGATAAATTATATAAAGAATGGAAAAATAATAAATTTGATAAAACAGCCCAAAGATTCGGTGAGAGAAAAAAAGAGTTTAAATCAGATTCTAACCGAACTGTAAAACCACTTTATTCACCTCTTGATATTAAAGATCTGGACTACACAAATAAAATTAGTTTTCCTGGCGATTACCCCTTTACCCGGGGGGTATATCCAACCATGTATCGCAGTAAGCTCTGGACTATGAGGCAATATGCAGGTTTTGGAAATGCGAAAGAGACCAATCGGAGGTTCAGATATTTATTAGAACAGGGACAAACCGGTTTAAGTGTTGCCTTTGATTTGCCCACACAGATCGGATATGATTCTGATTATCCTTTAGCCAGAGGCGAAGTTGGCAAGGTTGGTGTGGCTATAGATACTCTGGCAGATATGGAACTTTTATTTGATCAAATTCCCTTAGATGAAGTAAGTACTTCTATGACAATTAACTCACCAGCCTCAATCCTATTAGCTATGTATAAGGTAGTTGCAGAAAAACAGGGGGTGAGTTCTGAAAAACTTGCAGGTACAATCCAAAATGATATCTTAAAAGAATATATTGCCCGAGGTACATATATATTTCCACCAGAACCATCACTTAGAATTATTACTGATATTTTTGATTATTGTTCTAAAGAAATGCCGCGCTTTAACACTATTAGTATCAGTGGTTACCATATCAGGGAAGCAGGTTCAGATGCTATACAGGAGCTTGCCTTTACTATTGCAGATGGCATAGAGTATGTAAAGGCTGCTGTAGATATTGGAATGGATGTTGATGAATTTGCTCCAAGACTATCATTTTTCTTCAATGCCCAAATGGATTTATTTGAAGAAATAGCCAAATTTAGGGCAGCCAGGCGGCTATGGGCGGAGATTATGGAAGAAAGATTTAAGGCTCAAAAAGCTAAATCTAAGATGCTGAGGTTCCATACTCAAACTGCAGGTTCAGCTTTAACTGCTCAACAGCCTATGAATAATATCATGCGTGTTACCTTACAGGCTTTATCAGCTGTTTTAGGAGGAACTCAATCACTACATACAAATTCCTATGATGAAGCTATGGGTCTGCCGACTGAAGATTCTGTTAAGATAGCACTGAGAACCCAGCAGTTAATTGCTCATGAAACAGGTGCAGCTGATACCATAGATCCCCTGGCAGGGTCTTACTATATAGAATCAAGGACTGATCATTTAGTGAAAGAAGCCAGGCAATATATAGAAAAAATTGATGAATTGGGTGGTATGGCTCAGGCAATTGAAACAGGCTATATTCAAAGAGAGATCCAGGAAAATGCTTATCGCTTACAGAAAGAAATAGAAAAAAAGGACAGAGTTGTAGTAGGTGTTAATGAATTTATAGAAGAAGGTGAAGGAAAAAATAATAACTTATTGAAGGTTGATCCAACTGTTGAGAAAGAACAAATTAAAGAATTAAATAATATAAAAGAAAAAAGGGATGATAAAGAGGTTAAAGATGCATTAACTCAGATCAAAAAAGCTGCAGTTAATAACAACAACCTTATGTATCCTATAATAAAAGCGGTCAAAGCATATGCTACAATAGGAGAAATTAGCGATGCTTTACGGGAGGAATTTGGCGAATATGAAGCTCAATATATTTAAGAGGGGAGGCCTGTTATAGTGGACAATATTATAAAAGTATTAATAGCCAAACCGGGGTTAGACGGACATGATCGAGGTGCAAAGGTTATAGCCCGGGGATTAAAAGAAGCGGGGATGGAAGTAGTGTATACTGGTTTGAGACAGACGCCTGAACAGATTGTAAGAAGTGCTATTCAGGAGGATGTCGATGTTATTGGGCTGAGCATTCTTTCTGGTGCTCATAGCTATTTGTTTCCTGAAATAATGAACAGACTTAAAAAAGCAGACCGCAGTGATGTGGTAGTAATAGCAGGAGGAATTATACCCGAAGATGATCACAAAAAATTAAAAGAACTTGGTATAAAAGCCATTTTTCAGCCAGGTACTCCCATTTCGAAGATTGTTGATTTTATTGAAAATGAGGTACAAAAATAATGGTAGATAATATTGATCAACTGTATGCAGATATTCAAAGAGGCAATGAAAATACTATAGCAAAAGCCATATCCATGGTAGAAGACGGAACAAAAGATGCTGTAAAATTAATGAAAAAAGTCTATAGAAATATTGAACCTGCATACTTGGTAGGTATATCGGGGCCTCCTGGATCTGGCAAAAGCACAATAACTCAGAGCATAGTTCAGTTATGGAGGAAAGAAAATATTAAAGTTGCTATTATAGCAATTGATCCTACAAGCCATTTCAGTGGTGGAGCTCTCCTGGGTGACAGGATAAGGATGGATAAAATTTCTACAGACCAAGGTGTTTTTATCAGAAGCATGGCTACTAGAGGTTCTCTGGGTGGCCTTAATTCTTCTATTTATGATACGGTATTGATTTTTTCTCTGGCTGGATTTGAGTATATTATTATAGAAACTGTTGGTGTAGGGCAAAATGAAATAGACATAGTTAAATTAGCGGATACCACTATTTTTGTTACGGTTCCAGAAGCAGGCGATGAAATTCAAGCATATAAGGCAGGGCTTATGGAAGTAGGCGATATATTTGTTGTTAATAAAGCAGATCGTCCAAAATCGAAACAGATGGTATTAACTATAGAACAATTGGTTTCCTTTAGGGAAGATAAAAATATCTGGATGCCACCAGTTTTAGCCACAAATGCCTTGAAAGAAGAAGGAATTACTGATATAAAAAAAAGGATTAATGATCACCACATATACTTACAAGAAAATGACCTCCTGCAGAAGAACCGTAGAGAAGTAATTAGAGCTCAGATGATAAATTTAATGGAAAAGAAATTAAACGAAAAATACATAAGTCCCATATTAAAAGATCAAAAGTTTTTCAAACATATTGAGCTAATATGTAAAAAAAAGGAAGACCCTTACAGCGTAGTAAATGAATTGTTATTATTATAAAGAGGGAAGGGAATTAAATAATGAAAATTGATCATATTGGAATAGCGGTTAAAGATATTCAAAACTCACTCAAATTTTATAGGGATATATTAGGTTTAGAGTTTAATGGAACCGAAAAGTTAAAGGATAGAGGTTTACAGGTTGCATTTTTACAGATAGGTGAAAGCGAGATTGAATTGCTGGAGCCCATCTCAGAAGATAGTACTATTTATAAATTTATAGAAAAAAAGGGTGAGGGGATTCATCACATAGCTCTAGAGGTAGATGATGTAGATAATAAGGTAGATGAAATAAAAGAATTGGGGGTTAAGATTATTGGAAAGCCAAGCTCAGGAGCAGGAGGCAAAAGAATAGTCTTCATACATCCAAAATCAACAAGTGGTGTTTTAATGGAATTATGTCAAAACCAATAAGACCAATGGATATCATCTATTTAATGTTATTACAGCAATTATAGATTTCATAATTTTGGATAAATTTTGAAAATAAATAAATTTGTATTAAGAGGATCATTATATAAGATATTCAACTATTAATTTGACAGGTAAAAAAAGATTGCTTAAGTTTACAGCTAAAAATATATTAGAAGAGGGGGGTTGTAGTTTTTATAATTTATTCTGCTTTATTACCCAGGATTCATGATTGATGATTGCAGGAATATAGGTTTGAATATAAAATTTTTAACAATTGGGAGTGATGTAAAATGTCAAACGAGGAATATAATCCATACCAAGAATTACTAAAAACCATAAACGAAGCTGGGCAACAACTAGGACTTACAAGAGATGATTATAAAATATTGGAGAAACCAGATAGAGAATTAAAGGTTTCGATTCCAATTGAAAAAGATGATGGAAGTGTTGAAGTATTTGATGGTTATAGAGTACAGCACTGTAATTCTAGAGGGCCTTATAAAGGTGGTGTGCGTTATCATCCCAAAGTAGATATCGATGAGATAAGGGCTTTAGCAGGATGGATGACATTGAAATGTTCATTGGTTGATATTCCCTATGGTGGTGCTAAAGGTGGGATTCAATGTGATCCCGGTCAACTATCCAAATCAGAGCTTAAAAAGATAACAAGAAGATATACAACTATGATTGAGCCCATTATAGGTATTGATAAAGATATACCAGCACCAGATGTTAATACTAATGCACAGATCATGAGCTGGATTTATGATACATATAGTATGATCAAGGGTCATAACATCCCAGGTATTGTAACTGGTAAACCGAGGATAATTGAGGGGTGTTTGGCAAGAGAAGGTGCGACTGGACGAGGGGTTATGATTACTGTAGAAAACTTATTTCAAAAGTTAGATAAAGATCTAGAAGATATTAAAATTGCTGTGCAGGGCTTTGGTAATGTAGGACAGGTAGCAGCTAAATTGCTTGAGGAAAAAGGCTGTAGGATAGTAGCTGTTAGTGATGTCTCTTGTGGATTATATAATGAAGATGGTCTAGATATAAATGAATTAATAGAATTTGTAGGTTCAGATAGAAATTACTTAAAAGAATTTGTGAATAATAACGGTACAAAAAAAATAACTAATGGAGAATTATTAAGATTAGATATAGATGTATTAATACCAGCTGCCTTAGAAAATCAGATTACAGCAGAGGTGGCTTTAGATATTAAAACAGATTTTATAGTAGAGGCAGCCAATGGTCCAACAACAAGAGAAGCAGATTCAATTTTAGCAGAAAGAGATATAACAATTATGCCTGATATCTTAGCGAATGCAGGTGGAGTTATAGTATCATATTTTGAGTGGGTACAAAACAAAGAGGCTTCCAGATGGGAAGATGACGAAACAAATAAAAAATTAAGAAATTTGTTAACTAAAGCGTTTAAACAGGTTTGGGAAACCTATGAAGAACAACAGGTGTCACTAAGAATGGCTGCATATATGGTTGCTTTAAACAGGATAATAGAAACCAAAAAAATCAGGGGTATTTTCCCATAAAGAGACATTAAGTATATTTATCAAATAAAATTATTCTTAACTAATAAACAGGGGGAATTTGTCAAATGGGTAAATCTACTATTTATGAAAATGTGTTAACACAGATTAATAATGCTGCAGATATTCTCAATCTGGATGGTCAGGTTAGAGAATTATTGCATGAACCTATGAGAACGCTGACAGTGTCAATCCCGGTCAAAATGGATGATGAAAGCATCCATGTATTTAAAGGATTTCGTTGTCAGCATAATGATGTATTAGGTCCTACCAAGGGTGGGATAAGATTTCATCCACAGGTTTGTGAGGATGAAGTGAAAGCTTTAGCAGCTTGGATGACTTTTAAATGTTCTTTAGTTGGAATACCATATGGCGGAGCAAAAGGTGGTGTATTGGTCAATCCTAAAGAACTATCCAGAAATGAATTAGAAAAATTAAGTAGAGGTTTTATTCAAGCTATATCCCCTATTATTGGTCCTGACAAAGATATTCCCGCTCCTGATGTTTATACAGATGCCCAGGTAATGAGTTGGTTTATGGATGAGTTTTCCAAATTGAAAGGTGTAAACACCCCTGGCTTGGTTACCGGTAAACCTGTGGTATTAGGTGGTTCTTTTGGGCGCCATTCAGCAACAGCTCGTGGTGTTATGTATATAACCATAGAAGCAGCTAAGGCAATAGACCTTGATCTTAATGGAGCAACAGTGGCTGTTCAGGGTTTTGGTAATGCTGGTAGTTTTTCAGCCAAATTTTTGCATGAACAGGGTTGTAAAATTGTTGCAGCTAATGATTCAAAGGGGGGCATATATTGTAAAGATGGTTTTAATCCAGTAGATGCAGCCAAACACAAAGAAGAGACAGGTAGTTTAAAAGGATTTCAAGGTTGTGATGATATTAGTAATGAGGATTTATTAACGATGGATGTAGATATACTAATTCCAGCTGCCTTAGAAAATCAAATTACAGAGGATAATGCTGAAAATATAAAAGCAAGAATGATAATAGAAGCTGCTAATGGACCAACAACCCCTGAAGCAGATGAGATATTATTTAAGAGAGAAATAATGATTGTACCGGATATTTTAGCAAATGCAGGCGGAGTAACTGTTTCTTACTTTGAATGGGTTCAGAATCTAGCTAATTATTATTGGTCTAAAGATGAGGTAGATAGAAAATTAGAAGAGATAATGGTAGAGGCCTTTGAGAAAGTATATAATACTCACATAGATATGGGTGTTAATATGAGGGTAGCGGCTTTTATAGTTGCAATTAAAAGATTAACAGAAGCTATGAAGGCCAGAGGCTGGGTATACAATGACCATAAATATTAAATTTTTAATATTCTGATGAAGAGAAACACAAATTCCCTCTATTTTATATACTTAATTTTTTTTGATAACTATTATAAAGGTCTTAATTCAAAATTAAGCCAACTTATTATCAAAAATATTTTTATTAAATTATATTATTGTTATGTAAGAATATCAAATTTTTAAAAAGGTCTGAGCCTTGTTGTTGCTAAATAATAATGTAGAGGGTTGAATTATTTATATATTCTTATTATTTTATACTAGAGGTTAAAAAAATTATCTGATAAAAAGATTAGCCTCAAATTAATCTTGTATAAAAAGTTTTAAAATAATATATAAAGGGGGTTAAAATATTTGCAATTAAACAAATCTAATCAAAAAAAGTTAGATAGATTAAACAATCAAAAGGTAGTCGAACTGCTTGAATTTGCAGTTGATTTATGTAAACCAACAAATATCTCAATTATTGATGATAGTAAAAAAGATATTCAATATGTTCGACAACTAGCTCTCAAAACTGGTGAGGAAAAAGAGCTTGATATAGAAGGTCATACCTATCACTTTGATGGTTATAATGATCAGGCACGTGACAAAAAAAATACAAGGTATCTGGTGGAAGAAGAACCAGATCTGGGTTTAGATATTAATACTATTGATAGAAATGAAGGTCTTAACGAAGTCTTTTCTTATCTTGATGGTAGTATGAAAAACAAGGAAATGCTGGTAAGATTTTTCTCCTTAGGACCGAATCAATCTGATTTTAGTATTCCCGCCATGCAAATTACAGATTCAAGTTATGTTGCTCATAGTGAAGACATATTATATCGTCAAGGTTTTGAGGATTTCGAAAAACTTAAAGGGTCAGAGGATTTCTTTTTCTTTTTACATTCAGCCGGGAAATTAAAACAGGGTGTAAGTACTGAAACTGATAAAAGAAGAATTTATATTGATTTAAAAACAAATAGAGTTTATTCTGTTAACAACCAGTATGCTGGTAATAGTCTTGGATTAAAGAAATTGGCGTTCAGATTGGCGATTAGAAAAGCCGCAAGAGAAGGATGGATGGCTGAACACATGTTTATATCGGGAGTTAAGGGCCCTAATAACAGGAAAACATATTTTACGGGTGCTTTCCCTAGTGGATGTGGGAAAACCAGTACAGCCATGATCCCCGGTCATACTATAGTAGGTGATGATATTGCTTACTTAAAGTTACAAGGATCAGATGTAAAAGCGGTCAATGTTGAAAGTGGGGCATTTGGCATAATAAGGGATGTAAATCCAGAAGATGATCCAGTAATATACAAAACACTTACCACTCCCCGGGAACTTATTTTTTCAAACATTCTTGTTAAAGACGGTAAACCTTATTGGCTGGGGATGGGTAAAGACACTCCCGATAAAGGAGTTAATTTTTCCGGTGAATGGTATAAAGGCAAAACTGATGATCAGGGTAATGAAATACCTCCTGCTCATAAAAATGCTAGATATACAATCAAAATAAGTGATTTGGACAACTGTGACAAATATTATGATAAAAAAGAAGGTGTCAGTGTAAAAGGTATGATATTTGGAGGTAGAGATTCTGACACATCTGTACCGGTAGCTGAAACCCTTAGTTGGGCACATGGCGTTTTTATGGCTTCTTCTTTAGAATCAGAAACCACATCAGCAACTTTAGATAAACAGGGTCAAAGAAGGCATAACCCCATGGCTATTCTTGATTTTTTATCAGTACCTATTAGTGATTACATTAATAACTATTTGAAGTTCGGAAAACAAGCAAAGAATAAGCCGGGTATATTTACAGTAAATTACTTTCTTAAAGATACTGAGACCGGAGAATATCTAAACGGTATGCTTGATAAAAAGATATGGATGTTATGGATGGAAAAAAGAATGCATGATGAACTTAAAGCAATTAAATCACCAATCGGGTTTTTACCCTATTATGAGGATTTACGTCAGTTGTTTACTCGTTACTTAGGTTGTGACTATACAGAATTAGAATATGTTGAACAGTTTTCCATTAGAATTGAAAATTATCTTGGAAAATTTAAAAGAATTGAAAATATATTCGAAAGTATTCCGGATTTACCAGAAACTTTTGAAGAAGAACTGAATAATCAGATACTTAGATTAAAAGAAGCGAGGAAAAAATATAGTGATAGTAATATATCGCCATTTAAACTAAAAAATTATTAAGGGGGGGTAAATACCTTGGAACTATCTAAAAGAGCTCAAAAAGTTAGTGCTTCCTTAACACTGGCAATTAGTGCTAAAGCAAAAAAACTAAAAGAAGCTGGAGAACATGTGATAAGTTTTGGGGCAGGTGAGCCGGATTTTGATACTCCTCAGTATATTTGTGATGCGGCTCGAGAGGCCCTTGAGATAGGTTTTACCAGATATACACCGGTTTCTGGCTATGAAGATATCAAAAAAGCTATAATTTATAAATTTAAAAATGATAATGGTTTAGTTTATAAAAATGACCAAATTATAGTTTCCAATGGAGCAAAACATTCTCTTTTTAATACTTTTCAGACCATTTTAAACCCAGGTGATGAGGTAATAATACCTGTGCCTTATTGGGTAACTTATCCGGAAACTGTGAAAATGAGCGGAGGCAAACCGGTATTTTTAGAAACCAATGAAAAAGATAACTTTAAAATAAATATTGATAAATTTAAAAATATTATTAATAAAAAGACAAAAGCATTAATATTAAACACTCCCAGTAATCCTACTGGAAGTATTTATACACAAAAAGAACTCGAAAAGATAGCTGAAATTGCTGTAAAAAATGAAATTATTGTTGTTTCAGATGAAATTTATGAAAAATTAATTTATGATGAAAAGGAACATGTAAGTATAGCAGCCATTAATGATGATATAAAAGATTTAACAGTTGTAATTAATGGTGTTTCTAAGGCTTATGCCATGACTGGTTGGAGAATCGGTTATGCAGCAGGTCCAAAAGACATTATCAAAATAATGACTAATATACAAAGTCATTCAACTTCAAATCCCAATTCCATAGCTCAGTATGCAAGTAATGCTGCTTTAAGAGGCGACCATAGTTTTATGAAAGAAAGAAAAGCTAAATTTATTGAACGAAGAGACTATATGTATAAAAAAATCAACTCCATACAAGGAG
>JAGYMU010000034.1 GCA_018399995.1 Halanaerobiales bacterium
CTATTAGAAGGTATCCTGATCTTATTATTCACAGGATAATCAAAGAAGTAATTGAAGATGGTATGCTATCAGAAAAGAGAAGGGATTATTTAGAAGAAAAAATCCCCAGTATTGCTGATCATAGTTCTTTGCAGGAAAGAAGAGCAGTAGAAGCAGAAAGAGATTCCATAGATCTTAAGAAAATCGAGTATATGCAGGATGAAGTAGGAGAAGAATTTGAGGGTATTATAAGTGGAATTACAGGATTTGGGTTTTTTGTAGAACTAGAAAATACGGTAGAAGGTCTGGTCCATGTTGAAGATTTAAAAGATGATTACTACCATTTAAGAGAAGATTTACATGCTCTTGTAGGTGAAAGAACCAATAAGAGATATAGATTGAGTGATCAAATTAAGGTTAAGGTTATCAAAGTCGATCCAGAAGAAAGAGAAATAGACTTTGTCGTAGTGGATGATTAAGGGGTGTTAAGATGAGTGATGATATAAAAATTATAGCGAAAAATAAAAAAGCCCGGCATGACTATAATATTGAAGAAACTTATGAAGCAGGTATAATTTTAAAGGGGACTGAGATTAAGTCGATCCGGTCTGGAAATGTTCATTTAAAAGACAGTTTTGCGATGGTGGAAAATGGTGAAGTATTCTTATATAATATGCATATAAGCCCATATAAAGAGGGGAATAGATATAACCATGATCCTGAGCGAAAGAGGAAACTACTCCTACACAAAAATGAAATCAGAAAATTGATAGGTTATACCAAACGCAGAGGTTATACACTTATCCCTCTAAAAATTTATCTAAGAAATAATCTTGCCAAGATAGAATTGGCTCTGGCAAAGGGTAAAAATGTACGTGATAAACGCAGAGATATAGCCAAAGAAACAGCCGAGCGAGATATTGAAAGAGCTTTCCGCAGGAGATTGAAAGGAAAAGATTACTAAATAAATTTGATTCAACATTATTTTTTCAATTAAGGTTTAAATGCTTTAAGCTTAAAGGTTGGATTAAACTGTATATAACTTTAAATTATTTTAAATATTCAATAAACAAAAAGTAAAAGAGGGATAAACATGAAAATTTATACCAGAAGCGGAGATAAGGGGAAAACCAGTTTGTATGATAATTCCAGGGTATTAAAAGATTCAACCCGGGTGGAAAGCTATGGTACAGTTGATGAGTTAAATTCATATCTGGGATTTGCTCGTAGTTTTATTGACCAAAAGGATATTTGCAAAATAATCAAGGATATTCAAATAGAATTATTTAATGTTGGAGGAGAACTGGCCACTCCGGATAGTAAGGATTATCCTAAAAAGGTTGTACAAGAAAACATAAAACAACTTGAAGATATTATTGATAGTTTTTTAGAAGGAATGGATCAAAAGCAGCTCAATAAATTTCTTGTTCCCGGCAGCAATAGATCATCAGCTGCATTACATGTTGCGAGAACGATATGTAGGAGAGCTGAAAGAAGGATTATATCTCTAGCCAATAAAGAGGAAATAAGAGGAGAAATTATTAGATATATAAATAGGCTATCTGATTTAATATATGCACTAGCAGTATATCTGGAGAGTGACATAGAGTATATAAATTTTAATAAAGACCAAAAAGAAGGATGAGTTTTATGATATTTGACGAAAGAGATATCATGTTTGCCCGCATAAATTATGAACCGGATACACGAATATATAAGGACTACTACGAAAGAAATCCTGAAAAAAAAGAGATGGATGATTTTTTAAGGTCCCTGCCCGGATTTATGACAAAAGAAGCTTTTTCCTTTGATCCGTTAAATTCTAGTTTGGTCAATGGGACATATAGATTTTTAAGTGATCTTAAAAAGCAGGCTGAGGGAGAAGTATATGATGATAAATATGAAGTGGATAAAGAAGTAGTCAGCCTCAAATTAAAAAATATTGCAAGATATTATGGGGCAGACCTGGTGGGGATAACGAAGATGAAGAAAGAATTTTATTATACTCACCGAGGGAGAGAACAGAAAACCTATGGGAAAAAAGTCAAAAATATCCATAAATATGGTATAGTTTTTGCTGTAGAATTAAAAAGAGATATGGTTAATCAAGCCCCGAGGTTGGGAGAATCCTTAGAAACTTCTCGAGGATATATTAAAGCAGGTTTGATTGGTATGATTTTAAGCTATTATTTGAGGGAATTAGGCTATGAAGCCCGTAACCATATGGACGGCAACTATTTAATAACAGTACCTTTTACTGCTGAAGAGGCCGGGCTTGGTGAAATTGGCAGGATGGGGATATTAATTACCAAGAAATATGGACCCAGAGTAAGATTGGGTGTGGTAACAACTGACCTTGTCTTAAAAATAGATTCCAGGGATTCTTTTGGACTTAAAGAATTCTGCAAGATCTGTAATAAATGTGCTGATAATTGCCCGTCTGGGGCTATTGCAAGTGGTAATCCCGGGATATTAAATGGTGAGGAGAGGTGGAAAACAGAGGTGGAAAAGTGTTTTAAGGTCTGGCAGATGTCGGGGACTGACTGTGGGATTTGTATTGCTTCCTGTCCTTTTGCTCAGAAACTTGATTTAAGTAAAATAAATAAAATGAAGAATAATCCAAAAGTAATGAAAAAAATTCTACGGGAGTACAATAAAAATCATTTAGAGCCGGTTTTTAATCAGGACAAGAGCAGTTGGCTTTAAGTTTGCAAAGATAAATTAAATGGGAGGTAAGGTAGTGAAAAAGATTTTCTATAACTCAGCTTTATTAATTTTTTTAATCATAATTTTTTCAATTACAGCTGCAGCTGAAGAGGTTAACTACTTATCCATTCAAAGTATAAAAGAAGCGACCGGTATCAGCAGAGAAGTAAGTATTATCGATAAAAAATCCGCAGATATAACTGGAGACCATATTGAAGATCAAATATATTTGATCGGGCAAAAGTACAGCGATAACATTCCAATTTTTTATACCTATTTAGAGGTTATAGTTTATGATATGAATCAAAAAAAGTTTCATAGGGCTACTTATCAGGATTTTTCAGGTTATGAGCCCAAAATGGCTTTATATGAATTGACCGGAGATAAACTAAAGGATATTTTCGTGGAGTCCGCCTCCGCAGGCAGTGGTGGTATTTATTTTCATCTCATTTTATCTTTTCAAAAAGGTAATTTAAAGATTATTTTTGATGATCAGCAAAATAAAGGTGTAAATTTAACAGGGGAATATAAGGATGAATTTACGGCAGTTCTTCGTATTGCAGGTATTGAAGAAGAAATTGAACTAAACTTATCTTCTAATAAGAACAGATACATAAGAGAAAAAATTTATGATAAAAACGGGAGAGTTTTAAGAGATATTAGCCCTTATCCTTATCCTTACGGTCAATTGAGGCCGATTGATTATGATCTTGATGGTAGATTTGAACTGAAAGGAATACAGAGAATAGTTGGGGCGTATGGTGCTGATGGGATAGGTTATTTAGAATCTATATTAAAATATGAATCGGGATGGAAGATAAAAGAAATAAAGTTCAGCACTTTTTTAAGAATTTATAGGCCAGACTTTTATCTAAATGAGGATAAGGCTGATTATAATATAAGCCGTCATTCTTCGGTCACTAAAAGCGGAGAAGTACATTTCCCCCAGATAGAAAATCTAACGGAAGATGTAAACTCTCTATATATAAACAAACAGTTAAAAGAGATAATAAAGCCCTTTTTGAATGAAACCAATCAATCTCAAATAGATTATAAGGTTGTATATAATAGCAGAAATATATTAAGCATTAAATATTCTGGTTATCAGCTTCACGAAGGCGGCAAATATGAGATTATCAAGTCATTTAACTATGATTTAAAAAATAACCGCAGACTAAATATTGAAAGCTTATTTAAAAATACAGGTGAAATTCGCCAAAAGGTTAATAGTATTATAAAAGACTCTATAAAAGATAGTTCTATCAAGGATAAATTTCCCGGTATAAGAGAATGGATGGGTTTTTATATTGATGAAAAAGAATTAACAGTATATTATTTACTCAACGATTTTCAGACTGAATTCATTGAAATAGCTGTACCCTTAAGCAGAATAAAAAAATATCTAGATGTTGATATTAGATAAATTTTTTAAAAAAGAAAGGCCTGATATTATAATCAAATTTAAAGAGGTGATTTTTTGATTATAAGAAAGTATGACGAGATCAAAGTAAATAAACAACAACTTGCTCAAATGATTAAGAGTTTTAGAAATTATCTGGCTAGTTTAAAAAATAGAGATCAAGATATGACAGTTAAAGACGCTTTAAAAGAACTTGAATATTATAATGATAAGAATTATCCTATTTATACAGCATTAATAAATAAAGATGATTATGCCGGTTACTTTATACTAAAATACGATGATGATGGGGCTTGGTTAGAGCATTTTTTTGTTAAAGAGACCTATCGGAAGCAGGCTATTGGCTCAAAACTGTTCCAAAAAGCAGAAGAGGTAGTAGAGCAATTAGGTTATGTACATTTATATAATTGGGTTCATCCCAACAATTATCGCATGATCAATTTTTTGAAAAAGCAGGGATATGATGTGTTAAATATGATAGAGATTAGAAAAAAATTTCAAAAAGAGAAGTTCAAAAGCAGTATAAATGTTGGAGAAAATAAATTTAGATATAATTAATTGAGATATAGAAAGTAGTCATTGTAGTTAATGGTAAATATGTATAATCTAAAATAATACAAAATGTTATAAGTAAGAGGGGGAATTATTTATGAAATTACCTGCAGAAAAATGGTTTGAAGCTGTTAAAAAAAGAAGTTCAGTAAGAAATTTTCTGTCCGCAAAATTAAAGGAGGAAGATGCAGGAAAATTAATTACATTTTTAGAATTATTTAATCAATATTATAACGGTATAAGGATCAGATATGTCAATACCGGTTTTCAGGAGGTCGCTAAAGGTTTTATAGGTTCTTACGGCAAGATAGATGGGGCCCAATCCTATCTGGTTTGCCTGGCAGAAAAAAATACGCCACATAAAAATGAAAAGATTGGTTATGTGGGTGAAGCAGCTGTTCTAGAAGCAGTTTCCATAGGGATATCATCCTGCTGGATTACAGGTACTTATAAAAAAGAGGATGTTGCAAAGCAAATAAAGATTGATGAGAATGAATACATAAAATCTATTATTGCCCTTGGTTATGCCAAAAAGAAAACAAAACTATCAGAAAAAGTTATCAAGGCTATTGTATCAAGCAAGAAAAGAAAATCATTAGAAGAACTTTGTGAAAACGGGGTGGATAGTAATTGGCCAAATTGGGTAAAAACTGCTTTAGAAACAGCCAGGTTAGCACCTTCCGCTATCAATAGACAACCCTGGAGATTTAGAGTTTCTGAAAATGAAATTACTATATATATAGAAGAAAAATTAGGAAAAAAAGATTTGAAAAAGCTGGATTGTGGCATAGCAATGCTGCATTTAGAAGTAGGTGCCCTATATTCAGGTGTTAAAGGACATTGGGAATATTCATTAGATCCAGAAATCGCAAAATTTGTAAAGGAATAAAAAATAAATAATGTAGAAGATATTAAATTTCATAAAAAATAAGTTTGTTAAAAAGCATTTTAACAAAAGATCAAAAGCAAACTATTTTTGAATTGATATCGATAGTATAATTAAATATTCACTTTCTTTTAAAACTCTTTGATCAAAGTATTATCAACAATTATCTAAGCCCTTATTGCTTATCTATTTGCAGTGGGGGCTTTTTATCTTAATTATTTTAAAGGTTACATCGGTCAACAATTAATTTCTATTTAAATAAACATGAGGGGTTTAATCTTATGAATAATTTTAAGATCATTGCTACTGAGTCTTTGGGGGTTAGAGGCCTGTGCTGCTCAGTAGAAACTGTAGATAAAAAAATAGTTATAGATCCAGGTATATCACTCGGTTATATCAGGAATGGTAGACTGCCTCATCCTGTCCAAATTGCTGTGGATGAAATTATTAGAAATCAAATTATTGAAGAATTGAATGATGCTACTGATATTGTTTTTAGTCACTACCACGGGGATCATATCCCACTTGTAGATGCTAATCCATACCAGTTGGCTTTAAAAGAAGTTGAAGCACCTCTAAAAGAGCTTAAAGTGTGGGCAAAAGGTTTGGAAAATGAGTCTCATAAAATGCAAGAAAGAGGTTGGAACTTAAAAATGAGTTCTGCTCATTTTACAGTTTCTGAGGGTAAAAATAATGGATTACTTCAATTTAGCAAACCGGTCCCACATGGAAAAAGAAATACACACTTAGGTAATGTAATGATGACAAACATCAAATTTAAGGACATGATTTTTTTACATGCCTCAGATATTCAATTTCTCTGCTCTGATACTATAGATTATATTATTAAGTTAAAGGCTGACATCGTCTTAGCCAGTGGTCCACCAATTTATTTAACCCATTTTAAAAAAGATGATTTAAAAAGAGCTTCTCAAAATATACTAAAATTAAGTGAAGAAGTTGAGACTTTAATTGTTGATCACCATCTTTTGAGGTGTGAAGAGGGTTTGAGTTATTTAAATAAATTGAATAGGCACAGTAAGAACAAAATCATTTGTGCGGCAGATTATATGGAAGTAAAGCCACAACTTTTAGAGGCAAGGCGGGAAGAAATATATAATAAATTGCCAGTATTAGAAGACTGGCATGAGAAGTATAAAAAAGGAGAAGTAAGTACTGAACCTTACTTACAAAAGGCCAGAGAACTCATAAAAGATTTTATATATTAAGCTTTGCGAGGTGATCATAAGTACAAATATTAAAAGTAATATTTTAATATAATATAAAGTTGCTTAATAATATTGAAACGTTTGGAAAAGTATAATAAAATAGAAATAAATTGAAGGAGGGTTATTTATTAAAGCTAATAAAGAAATTGTAATCATTTCTGTTGTCAGCGGAATTATTGCAGCAAATGTGGCTCTCAAAGTGGAGGGGTGGTTCTTATCCCTTTTAATAGCTGTTTTAATAGGTTTATTAGTCGGTTTAATTGGAAGTAAGATATTTAATAAAGAGTCCTGATTTAATTCATCGTATTAAATTAGATTCATATTAATATAGAAATCAACTATCATATTAGATTATATAACTTTTTAAAAATTATATCTAAAAATTAAAGATTATTGCTTTGATTTTCTGAGATCCGATAATTACTTTTTAAGAATGTTTTATAGAGATTTGTTAATGATTTCTAATCAATATTATACGAGGGGGTTTTTATGGAAGATATGATTGCAGGAGTAAAATTAGAATTTGTTGAAGGGGATATTACTTCACAGTCTGATATCGATGCAATTGTTAATGCAGCCAATGCCCAACTTAGGACAGGTGGAGGCGTAGCTGGTGCAATCCATAGAGCAGCCGGGCCTGAACTTGTTAAAGAATGTAAGCCTTTAGCACCTATCAGGCCGGGAGAAGCAGTGTTGACAAGGGCTTATAAATTACCAAATAGTCATGTGATTCACTGTCTGGGACCTGTTTATGGCCGAGATAAGCCTGAGGATAAATTACTAGCAAACTGTTATAAAAATGCCCTTAAAATTGCTGAAGAAAACGAGATAAAATCTATCGCTTTTCCGGCTCTTTCAACCGGTGCTTTTGGTTATCCTATAAAAGAGGCTACCGATGTAGTATTAAAAACTGTTTTGGATATACTTCCCAGTATAGAAAATTTAAAATTAATCCGCTTTGTTCTTTACAGCCAAAAGGATCTTGATGTTTATAGAGAGCATTTTTTTGAATTAAAAAAATAATAAAATAGAAGGTTAAAAATTTAAAATAGTTTTTAGTTTAAAAAGAGTCATCCCTGCTGTCTGTTTATTATAATTTTGCTGATTAGTAAAAAGAAAGGCAGCAGGGTGAATTTATTTTTCAGCAGGTATTAACATCTTAGAAATAGAATAATACATATAGAATATTTTTTTAAAATAGTTATAAGTATTTATATATTGGGAGGCATAAACAATGAAAATAATCGGTTTAATTGGAGGCATGAGTTGGGAGTCTTCTCTACAATATTATAGAATAATCAATCAGCTTGTTAAAGCAAAATTGGGGGAACCCCATTCCAGCAAATGTATAATGTATTCTGTAGATTTTGCCGAATATGAAAAGTTGCAGCACGCAAATGAATGGGGATTGTTAACCGAAAAGATGATCGATATTGCCCAAAAATTAGAAAAAGTGGGTGCTGATCTTATCTTAATATGTACAAATACCATGCATAAAATGGCACCGGAAGTAGAAAAGAATATAAAAGCCCCATTATTGCATATTGCTGATGCAGCTGCGGAAGAAATCAAAGAGAAAAAAATTAAAAAGGTGGGTCTCTTAGGTACCAAGTTTACTATGGAACAAGAATTTTATAAGGGGAGACTGCGTCAAAAACACGGAATAGAGGTTTTAATACCAGATGATAAAGAGAGGCAAATTGTACATGATGTTATATATAAGGAATTAATCTCTGGTATAATAAGAAATTCATCAAAGGAAAAGTTCAAAAAAATAATTGAAAAACTTGCCGAGAGGGGAGCTGAAGGCGTTATTTTGGGATGTACAGAAATACCCCTTTTAATAAAAGAAAAAGACAGTCCTATCCAGGTATTTGATACCACAACCATTCATGCAAAAATGGCGGTAAAAGAGGCATTAAAATAAGTTCAATTTATGCTATTTTTTATATATCAGTATTAATTTCCAGAAGCTATTAAAAATCTATCATAATATAGATTAAAGAGGTACTGTTTATAGGCAGAAATAAAAAAAGAGGGATCATAGATCTGAAGAAATTGATAATTGAGATTTAGACGCTGATTTTTCTGACTTTATTAGGAAAGAGAAAGGTTTCAATCTTTTCAATTGAAGTATTGATCAAATCTTCATTATCTATTTCAGCTTTTTTCAAGATAGGTGAAAGGTGTTGTATTTTCCCAACCTGAGTATGAAAGTGAGCATCACTATTTAAACTCAACCGTACACCATACTGTTTGGCCAGTTTACATAATCTGGTTGTCAAATTTACACTTCCTCTGCTTTGCTTTTTAAAGGGATGAAAGGAACTGGCATTCAGTTCTAAGATGACATCATATAGGCTGGCTGCTTTAACAACTTTTTCTATGTCTAATGGATAATAGATATTGGCCGGATGGGTGATCATATGAACCAGTGGATTTTTAATAGCTTCTATGGTTGCATTTGTGTAGTCTTTTTTGTTTATCAAATTATGTCCTGTATTAAAATGCAGTCCAGCGGCAACAAAGTCAAGGCTTTTTAATCGTTCTTTACTAAGATCGAGCTTTCCTCTATCAAGAATATTTGCTTCGATACCTTTTAGTATTCTGACCCCGTATATTTCAGCCGGCAGGATACTCATATTGCTAAAATAGTATTTGTGAGGACCACCAGGCATATTAGGGCCGTGTTCTGTGATGGCGATCATTTTTAAACCTCTATCAGAGGCAGTTCTTGCGAGTTCATCGATGGTTGAATAACCATGACCGCTGTTAACTGTATGAGTGTGTAAATCGGCTTTTATATTATACAATTGTTTACCTCCTTTCATTTTTTGACTTAATTGTATAATATAATATTATTATTACAGGCAAGTTAAAATAATTTTAAGAAAATGTTAATTTTCTCGAAAATAGGAGGACTCACCATGGGAGACCAAGAAATACTATTGAGTAAAGAAAAAGAAACCCTATTAGGACCACTATACTGTAGGGCAAGAGAAGCAAAAAAAGAGGATCCCATCTTAGAAGATAAAAAAGCACTAGAGATTTTTGAAAAAATGAAATATGACTTTTCTAAGATTAAAATGCCCGAAAAATCATGTATAACCCTGGTTATTAGAGCTGATAAAATTGATCAATATGTAAGAGAATTTATAGCTGACAAAAAACAGGTTACTATTATCAATTTGGGAGTTGGTCTTGATAATAGATACGGCAGGGTAAATCCCTGTAATGCAGTTTGGTATGAACTTGATTTTTTAGAAGTGATTGAATTAAGGAAGAAATTCTATCAAAAGCCTGATAACGTACATTATATCTCTTCTTCTGTAACTGATTTGAAATGGATAAATCAAGTTAATTCAACCGGTGAGATATTAATTGTGGCGGAAGGATTGTTTATGTATCTGAAAGAAAAAAAGCTTAAAGAACTATTGTTGAAACTACATAAAAGGTTTCCTGGTGCTAATCTCGTTTTTGATGCATATAGTACCTACACTGTCAAGAATATTAGCAAACATGTTTTTTTAAGAAAAACTAAAGCAGAGATATTTTGGGGCATAGATGATCCAAAACAGTTAGAAAAGTGGGGGGAAGGTATACAGTTTAAAGAAGAATGGTTTTTTACAGAGTATGAAGATATTAAAAAATTATCTTTTTTTTATAGGCTGGCATTTAAAGCGGCAGGCCTATCTAAGATAGCCAGACAGGCCCACCGTATTCTATATTATAAAATATAGCAAATTGCATTATGGTTAAAAAACAATTCAGCTTAATCATCTATAAAAGAGGGAGGCAATGTTTTCTGTTTTGTAATCACATTAATGTGCCTGCAAAGACCTGCCAGGCGAGTGCTGTTTTTGCAAATAAACTCAACACAATATACATTTTTTCACCATAAAGATAATCCTGCCAGCGTCCCACCTTTTTATATTGCAGGAGTTGATTTATAGCAAATATATTAAAGAATATAAAGAGGGAGACAAATATTCCAATAACGAAGTTGGGTATGCCAACGGGAGATTTTGAACTGGCCGTCAATAGTCTTATAAAAATAGTTATCCAGGGAGCTGCACCAGCTATACAGCCAAAAATAAAAGGTGACCAGACTACTTTTTCTGTATGTTGATTTAAGGATTCCATCAGCCATCCGAAAAAAATCATTGAGGCATTGACGATAAATATTGATACTAATACACCGGCATCTGTGATACCTACTAACATAGCGATTACGATAATCATCAGAGAACTGCTCAAAGAATATTCAATCCAGCGTGCTCGATTAATGTGGTTTTTAATATTTTTTTGATACCAGTTATAGGCAAAAGTAGCTACAGAAAAATGGGCAATTGATGATAGAAACATAAAAAGGGCGACTAATAACCCCACTCGCACATCAAAGAAAGTTTCTGTACCGAATTTATCTGTGCCAGGAGGGCCCATCATATATGAACTGGTAATAGAAATGGCAAAATCACTGCTGAGCCAGACCATCAATATAGCTTGTATTAAGTGGATAAAGCCCAAAATCAAATTAAAAGACCTTAATTTTTTAAACTTATTTTTTTGAGTCATACTTATAACCTCCTTAATTATTAATTCTATTTATATAATTGAAGATTTAAAAGATAAGTCCTTTTTATTAATAAAGAGCATGACATTTTCAAAAGGCAAAAAAGTGAAGGGTATATAGCAAATCTATTTAATATAATGTAAAGGAGTATGCAGATGTCTAAATCAAAAAACAATAAGCTAATCATGATCACCTGGTTGATAATGATTTTTAGTTCCATACTGCCGGTCGTTCTGTTTAAAGAGCTATTTAATTTAAACACAGATTGGATAGAACCAATTCAATTGATAATATTGATTATTTTACTACTTGTTTCATTTTTTTCAAATGGTCTTAAGAAAATACGCTTATTCTTATTTTTAATTTTCATTTTAAAGCTAACACAAGAACTGACTTTCTATATAAAGAATTCAAAACTCTGGAGTTTATGGTTTGGATTAGAATCCCCCAATTTCATTATGTGGCTTTTAAGTGATCAGCTTCTTAGGTTAACAGCTGCAGTTATAATATTTTTAATCCTGCTCTATTTTAAAAAGAAACCAGGTAATTTCTTTATTAAGAAAGGTAATATTGATGCAGAAGTTAAGCCGATTAAATGGATATTAAAAGAGCCGACTACCTGGAAGAAGTTTGGTACTGCCTTTATGTTTTATATAAGTTTAGGTACAATAATATTTTTACTGGTAGCAGGAGGTATACCTTCTTTTATTCAATTAACGGGTTTATTAAAATTATTACCGTTTATTATATTTTTTGCTGTAATCAATGCATTTTATGAAGAGTTGGCCTACCGGGCATCTTTTCTAAGTGTACTAGAAGAGAAAATAGGCGGTCAGCAGTCCTTATACATGACTTCAGTTCTTTTTGGAATAGGACATTTTTATGGAGTGCCCTATGGAGTAGTGGGTGTTTTGATGGCAACATTTTTAGGGTTTCTTTTAGGCAAAAGCATGTTAGAAACACGGGGCTTTTTCTGGGCATTTTTAATACATATGGTTCAGGATATTATCATATTTTCATTTTTAGCATTAAATATGATCAAAGCAGGTGGATAAAAAATTGCTGATGATTTTTTAAATTAATATTAGAAGATATTTTTTTCAAAGTTTTTCATATAACAAATAAAAAAGAGGGGAGGTGTTTGAATTGAAGATAGGCATCATAGTGTATTCACAGACCGGGAATACTTTTTCTGTGGTAGAACAACTGCAAAAAAAACTTAGTAAAAAGGGACATAATGCATATATTGAGAGGTTAAAACCACTAGATCCAGATAAAATCAAACCTGGTGCTGAGAATATTAACTATAAAGAAACGCCTGATTTAGCAAAATATGAGGGATATATATTTGCCGGACCTGTACATGCTTTTTCCATATCAGTAGGTTTACAAAGTTATCTAAATGAGATTTACAGCCTTGATAATAAGAAGACGGCCTGTTTAATAACCAAGGGTTTACCTTTTAATTGGACGGGAGGTAATAGGGCTTTAAATCAATTGATAAAATTAGTTAAATCTAAAGACGGTCAATATATTGCAGGAGGTATAGTCAATTGGATGAACTTTAAAAGACAAAAAGATATTGAAGAAGTCACAGCTAAAATCAGCAGTTCATTTTAGAAGATGGATATTTGTAATAATATTTATATATTAAATCCAAACAAGGGATGAGAACTATGCAGAAAAAATTAGTTATTATTGAAGGATTGCCCGGTTCTGGTAAGAGTACCACAGCCAAATTAACTAAAGAATTACTTGAGCAAAATGAGGTGAATAATAAATTAATTCTGGAAGGAAATCTCAATCATCCAGCAGATTATGATAAAGTGGCATATTTTGATAAAAAAGAATTTGATGAATTGCTGGGAAATAATAGTAGTTATAGAGATCTCATTGTTGATATTTCTGATAAAAAATCTGATGGTTACTTTATTTCATATTATATACAGAAGAAAAGGCGAAAAGAAGAGTTACCGGATGATTTATATAAAAGAATAATTGAAAATGACATATATGAACTGCCTTTAAAAGTTAATAGAAGTGTTATATTAAAAAACTGGCAGAGATTTGTAAAAAAAGCTAAAAGAGAAGATGATATTTACATATTTGAATGTTGTTTTATACAAAACCCCTTAACTATCGGTTTGGTCAAATATAATGCGTCAAAAGAAAGGGTATTTAACTATATATTGGATATTGAAAAACTAATCAATAAGCTGAATCCAACCTTGATATATTTAAAACAAAATGATATAGAGGAGACTTTTTATAAAATATCAAAAGAGAGGCCCAGTAAATGGTTGAATAGTTTTTTAAATTATTATACCAAACAGGGTTATGGACTTTCCAAAAAATTGTCTGGATTTAGTGGGACAATTGAAGTCTTAAAAAAAAGGCTGGAGTTAGAATTAGAAATATATGAAAAATTGAATATGAATAAATATTTGATTGATAATTCTGATTACAATATCGAAACCTTAAAGAATACTTTGTTAAGTATTTTTCAAAGAGAAGCTCTGCTTTAAATAACAATAAAGGTTTTCACTATAGTTTAAAGAAGGTAATTAATAGAAATAAGTAAAATGAGATCTTTAATAGTTCTTAAAAAAAACAGATCAAATAATTTAAATATTTTTTAGATGAATTTAGTCTGAAAAAGAGGTGGTTAAAAATGATTTTGGGAATTGATATTGGTGGTTCTACCACAGATATAGTAGCTTTTGATAAAAATGAAATAATTGACTTATTTACAGTTGAAGCAAGTGATCCCACCACATCTGCCTATGGGGCTTTAGGCAAAATGTTAACAAAAAACCAGTTGGAAATATCAGATATAGAAAAGATAGCTATCACAGGAGTTGGTTCTTCTTATATTGATTCAACAATTTTTGGTTTAGATACTATTAATGTCAAAGAAATTGATGCTATAGGTTTGGGTGGTTCTTATCTTTCAAATATTGATAAAACTTTAGTAGTTAGTCTGGGAACCGGTACTGCCATGGTCAGTGTCGACGGTAAAAAGATTAGCCATATAGGTGGAACTGGTATTGGTGGTGGAACCCTACTTGGCCTGGGTAAAGGCATCATAAATGTTATGGATTTTGATGAGATAATAGAACTTGCCAAAAAAGGAGATCTAAAAAAGGTTGACTTAACAATAGGTGATATTTCTAATGAGGTAGTGGGTAATTTAACTCGCTCAACTACAGCGTCTAATTTGGGCAATATATATAAAATAGCCGAGAAAAAAGATTATGCTAAGGGTATTTTGAATCTTATTTATCAAACTATAGGCATGTTAGCTGTATTTGGTGCAGAGATGACCAATAATAAAGACATAGTATTTACAGGTAAATTAGCACAGATAGATATTGGTATTGAGATTTTAAACAGCTTGAAAAATATTAAAGCTGATGATTTAATTTTTCATTTTCCTGAACATGCTACATTTTCTACAGCAATAGGGGCGGCAATAGCTGTCTTAAACAACAGAGAAAAATAATATGTTTAAGATATGGGGTGGTAGGATGAAAATATTATACGGGATTTTAATCCTGTTATTAGTAGTCTTAATTCTAATTTTTTTGGTTTCTCAATTTGGTAATATAGCTTTTCAAAAAAAAGCAGAAGAGGAAGCTTTAAGAATATTATCTGAAAAAAGTGAAAAAGATCCAGAAATAATCAGTGAAGATGATTTAAATAATCTACCTGAACCGGTAGCGAGGTGGATGAGGTTCAGTCAGGTAGTGGGTAAAGAGAATATTAAGACTCTCAGATTAAAACAGACAGGTTTAATGAGAATAAAACCTGGTCAGGCGGGCATGAAAACTACTGCTGTCCAGTATTTTAACACAGAAAACCCCTCTTTTGTCTGGCTAGCAAGGGTTAATATGGCTCCCTTTATCTATTTTGCCGGAAAAGACAAGTACGAAAACGGCAGAGGCCATATGTTGATCAAAGTATTATCTATATTATCTGTGGTGGATGCCGAGGGAGAAGAGATAGATCAGGGAACATTGACCAGGTACTTAGGCGAGATAATCTGGTTTCCCACCACAGCGTTGAGTGATTATATAAGCTGGGAAGAAATAGATGATAATTCAGCCCGGGCTAAGATGAGTTACGGAGGGGTGTCTGCTTCAGCAGTGTTTAACTTTGATCAAGAAGGCAGGGTAAAGAGCTTTACCTGTGAACGCTACTATAATGGGGAAGATGGTTATAGTTTAGAAGAGTATTATGCCCCGGTCTGGGATTATCAGGAGTTTGCCGGTATAAAAATACCCACCCAGGCAAAAGCTATATGGAAACTTAAATCAGGTGATTATGAATATTACGAGATGGAAATAACCGAAATAGACTATAACATAGAGGAGCTTTATTGATATAGTTTTAATTCAAGCGATTAACAATGGTCTTAGACATTTTTTTAATCAATTGATCAATTTGATATTAATATGATTTTAGTTTAGAGGGAGGTAAATTTTATGGAGATATCCGTTTTAGTTGATAATAATACGATTATTGATAAATATTTTAAAGGTGAACCAGGTTTTTCTGTTTATATCAAAGAAGCGAATAAAAATATTTTATTCGATCTGGGTTATTCAGATATTTTTATTGAAAATGCCCGACAGTTAAATCTTAACTTAAATGATATTGATTATTTAGTTTTTTCCCACGGGCACATAGACCACACAGGTGGTCTAGATCCACTGATTAAATATTACTTTGAAACAAGTGAACATATGGGGGAAAAGATACCTCAAATAATAGCTCACCCGGACTGTTTTGCCAATAAATATTATGGCAACAACTCTTCCATAGGAATGAATGTGGATAAAGAAGTAGTTAATAATCTATTTGAAGTAAAAAAGAGCAAAGATCCCATATGGCTTACTGAAAAATTGCTCTATCTGGGAGAAATTCCCCGTGAAAATAATTTTGAAGCCGATCAGCCAATCGGATATCAAAATGAAATCAAAGCAGGTTGTGAGGATTACATCTTAGATGATACTGCTTTAGCATATAAGGCAAAAGAAGGCCTAATAATTATCACTGGATGTTCTCATGCCGGGATTTGTAATATAGTAAGCCATGCCAAAAAAATTACAGAAGTTGAAAATGTTATTGATATCATAGGTGGTTTTCATTTGATGGAGCCGGGAAAAGAAAAATTAGAAAAGACCAAAAATTATTTAAAAAATCTTAACCTAAGCCAACTACATGCCTGTCACTGTACCGATTTAAAAAGTAAAATAGAATTGGCTCAAATAGCTGATCTGCAGGAAGTAGGAGCCGGAATGCAGTTTAAGTTTGAATAATATAAAAAAATTTAAATAAAAGATTATATAGATGGAGTTTATAAATAGAGGTTGGTGAACTATGAACTTTTTAGATTATGTATATAATAATGACATTATCCTTTTAGATGGAGCAATGGGTACAGAGTTGAAAAAAATGAATGTGATGGGCGATTTCGCCAATAATATAGATAATAAAGAAATAGTAAAAAAAATACATCAAAGCTATATTGAAGCAGGTAGTAAGGCAATTATCACGAACACTTTTTCACTGAATAGACTTTATCTTTCAGATAAAAATCTAAATTTAGCATTGATTAATAGCCAGGGGGTAAAAATCGCCAAGGAAGCAGCAGGCGCTGATATATTTGTTCTGGGAGATATCAGTTCTACAGGTAAGTTATTACAGCCTTATGGTAGTTATAAAGAAGAGGAATTTATCAATGTTTTTTCTGAAAAAGCTGAGATTCTTGCCCGGGCAGGCGTAGATGCCTTTATAATTGAGACAATGGTTGATCTTAGAGAAGCAGTTTGTGCATTGAAGGGATGCAAAAGGAGTTCTGACTTACCGGTAATAGTATCGATTTCTTATGACAGATTAAAAGGTGGAGGCAGAACTGTGATGGGTAATACTGTTAAAGAATCTGTAATAAAACTACAAGAAGAAGAGGCAGACATAATAGGGAGTAACTGTGGTTCTTTAGACCCTCATCAAATGGCTGAGGTTATAAAAATTATGGCAGAACATACTGATCTACCAATTCTGGCTGAACCAAATGCAGGCTTGCCTATTTTGCAGGGGAAAGAAACCGTATATAAAATGGAACCTGCTGATTTTACAGAAGGCATCCTGGCCTGTATTAAAGCAGGGGCTTCCCTGGTAGGCGGCTGTTGTGGTACAGCCCCTGAGCACATCAAATATTTAAACAATACTATCAATAAATAGCTCGAAAAATGTTAAAAATGCGAATAAATGCTTGACTTTTATTTTATTATTCTATATTATAATAAGTAATTATAAGTGAATAAAGATTATTGACAGTGAACAGGATAAGTAGTTAAAATGATA
>JAGYMU010000035.1 GCA_018399995.1 Halanaerobiales bacterium
CCAGAACAATCATTAAAGTGGCTGAAAAAACACCCTGCACTCCATATTCTTTTAAAATCAAAACAGTTGCCGCAGGAGCAGTAGCTGTAGCAAAGGCTCCCAGCAGGATTGCTAAATAAGGTGGTTTGCCTATATATAACATACTCAACGATACCAATACAAAAGCCCCTATAGATTCAAAAAGAATAATTAAAGTAAACTCCGTTTCCATTTTTTTTAGAACTTTAAGAGAAAGCGAAGTGCCTATAGTAAAAGAGATAAAAGAAACTGCTAAAATCGTTACGAAGTCAAAAGAATTAATCAAATATGCATACCAATCGATAAACTCCTCACTAAAAAAGGGAATTTGTTTTATAAGGCTAGAGCTAAATAGTGTTCCCACTAATACATAACCGGCCACACTGGGTAAACGAAATTTTTCAGTAAATGTATGGATTAGAAAAATAAATAATAATAATAAACCAATGATGAATATTATCTTATAACTTCTATGATGAACCATCATCCAGTTTTGCAAGTCTAATAAGTTATTGGTATAATCCACTTATATCATCCTTTATTAAATTTTTTCTCCCAATATCCAAATATATTCATTCTCTGTAAGATTATGATTTTGATATGAGACTTCTTTATTGCTTAAGTTATTAATTATAGTTAACTTTTTTTTATTTATTTTTCTTTTTGAAATTAAAAGTCCTTTTTCTGTCATATATTCTGGTTCTGTTTTGAATAATGATGGATTATTATTTTTAATTTCTATCATTTCCTTTAGGCTCTTATAAATTAGAGCAGCCTCACTCTCAGAATTATTTAAAGCATTTTCTTTTCTTTTTTCATCAAAAGGACCCCTATTTAAATATCTGCTATCTTTATAACCATATTTTTCATTCATCTTCTGATAAAAATCTATATCATTCTCCATACCAATTTCATCTCCGAAATATATAATTGGAGTTCCTTTGATAGAAAATAATATTGAATAAGCTAATAAAATCTTTTTAACATCACCACCCATCAAATTATATAATCGACCAGAAATACCTTCTCCCTCTCTAAAACTCCAACTTTCATCTTTTCGATAGTGCAGATTCATTAACTCTCTTTCTTTTTCTGTCACAAATTCCAAAGTTAATTCATCATGACATCTTAAAAAAGTAAACCAGGCTGTATTATCTGGTTGCTCTAAATTATCAATTATTGCAAGCTGCTTTATAATATAGTCGGGATCGTGTTCAGCTATTGATAAGAATATTTTGGGCATAATAGGAAAGTTATAAACTACATGACATTCATCCCCATTGCCTAAGTAATCAATAACATCTTGGGGCCTCTGGTTTGCTTCTGCAATCATAACTGTCCCTTCTGATATGGCATCAAAGGTGGCTCTAAATATTTTTAATATTTTATGAGTCTCTGTAAGATTTTCACAATCAGTTCCTTCTTTTTTCCATAAAAAGGGCGCTGCATCCATTCGGAATCCATCTACACCTTTAGATATCCAATAAGTAAATGCCTTTGCCATTTCATATAAAACCTCTGGATTTTTATAATTTAGATCAGGTTGAATATCATAAAACCTGTGGAAATAATAATCATCAGTTTCTTCATTATATGTCCAGTTGCTATTTGATATTCCCTTTAAAAGCAGCCGGGTGTCTTGGTATTTGTCTTCATTCTCATTCCATATGTAAAAATCACGATATTGAGAGTTTTTAGATTGTCTAGCATTTTTAAACCACTTATGTTGATTAGATGTATGGTTAACTGCTATATCAAATACAATCTTTATATTTTTTTGATGTGCACTTTTTATAAATTCAACAAAATCCTGGTTTGTGCCCAATTTACTTCTAATATCATAATAATTGGAGATGTCAAATCCCTGATCTACCATAGGGGATTCTAAAATGGGAAGCAGCCATAGTGTATTAACTCCCAATTTGTATAAATAATCCAATTTTTTAATTAATCCTTTGAAATCACTTGCAAAAAGATCAACATACAACGAGTATACTATTCCCTCTTGATGCCAATCTAAATCATCTGGCTTATAATCTATCTCTTTTTGTCTTTCTGTTATTAAATATTTGAGTTTGCTTATATAACGTTGATCCTCGGGATATAAACTATCCCATAATTTTTGAATTTCAAAAAACATAAAAACCTCCCTTATTATTCATCAACTAACAACCCATATAGGATACCATGTTCACTAACCCTTAAATGCAATGTCCTTAAACATTTCATTACTTCTATTAAGATAATCAAACCTGGTAAGATAATATCTGCTCTGTGAGGATTTAAACCATTTATTTTCTTTCTTTTTTTTAGTTCCAACTTTCTCAATATATTTAATATTCTATTTATATCAGAGTATTTTAAAGTATAGTTATGAACAACATCTGGTTCATAATCTTTCAACTTAAGCATAATTGAAGCAGCTGTTGTTATAGTACCTCCTACCCCGATTAAATTATTTGTACCGGGTTTAATATCTATACATTCTTTAAATTCATCATTAACATATTTTGATATTTTTTCAATGACACTTTTGGATAAGGCCCCTTTCTTGTTTTCAATAAATCTGTCTGCCAATCTTACTGCACCTATATTAATACTAAATGTTTTTAACTCTTCTTGATTATCCTTACAAATAATCTCTGTACTACCACCACCAATATCAATAATAATATAATTAGACAGATCTAAATCTTGAGAGACTCCCTTATAAGTTAATACAGCCTCTTTTTTACCGGTAATAATCTTTAATTCATAGCCAAAAGCATCTTTGATTCTTTGGGTGAGCTCCTGACTGTTATTAACATCTCTTAATGCACTTGTACCTATAATTTTGACTGATTGGACATCATGTTTATTTATTTTTTGCTGAAATGACTCTATTGCATGTAGTCCCCGCTCTATAGCCTCTTTATTTAATAATTTATTACTATCAACACCTTCACCTAATCTGGTAGTAATTAAAGCTTTATCAATAACATCAATTTTAGAACCACTTTTCTCAGCTATTAATAATCTGGTAGAATTGCTACCCATTTCAATTACTGCTTTTTTCATCTTTTATCATCTCCTTGCAAATATTACAATCTTGCGGCCATCCTATTTGACTAAAGATGGTTTTACCAACAGGATTTATTCTATTTACCAGATAATCTGCTAGATGGGAGTGTAGACATTTTATGCCTTTTTTATCCTTGATACCACCTATTCCAGAGTTTTTTAACGTTGAATATAGGTCATCGGAAATATTTTTTATCATTTCTTTTTCTTCATTATCTAATATTTCAAATCTACTTTCTGCATAATTTTTATGGGCTTTTTCCATCTTCTTCATCCACTTTAAATCACTATCAACCATGGCTTGCATCTTTTTAATCCAACCATTTTCTTCTAATATTGATATTTCTTTCACTAGATAAGGACAAGTCAGCCAATAAATTGTTGGGAAAACCCTTTTATTAAAGAAAGGATGCACTTGTATTACCGCAGGATAATTAAAAGGACATTTTATAGATAATCGAATCATCCCTTCAGGTTTTCTTTTTATCTGTTGTTCAACTATAAATTTTAATTCATTTTCTTTAACATGTTTCATAATATCAACCTTTGATTAATATTTTCACTTAAAAGTATACCACAAAAATTCAAAATCCCAAAGTATAAATAAAAAAACACCCCCATCGGGGATGTCTTTCGTGCAATTTATATATAATTAGCGTCCATTAATTTCTGTTATTATCACCGCGCTTTTCGACTCTTTTCTTGATATCGCTTTGGCGTTCACTGCTTTGTTGTAAAAACTCATCCATTTTTTCTTCAAAAGACTTATTGGGAGCATGATCAATTCGATCAGATGGATCTTGTAATTGTTTTATTGACAGCCCTATTTTGCCATCGTCATCAATATTAATCACCTTTACTTTAACCTCTTCATCCTCCTCCAGAAAATTCCCAATATCTTTTACATAAGTGTTAGCTATTTCAGAAATATGCACCAAACCTGTTTCTCCATCTGGCAATTCAATAAATGCTCCAAAATTTGTAATACCAGTTACTTTGCCTTTTACTGTACTTCCAACTTCAACGGACATATTTAAAAAAATTCCTCCTTGGTATTTTATTATTAGTAACATAATTATATTATAGATAATTTGTTGTGTCAAATTATAATGAGACAAAATCACAGTTTTCGTGACAAAGATATTCGTTTTCTCTTCTCATCTATAAAAATTATTTTCACTAACACTATATCACCTACTGAAATAACATCCAGAGGATGATTAATATATTTGTGACTGAGCTCTGAAATATGTATTAATCCAGATTGTTTAATTCCAATATCAACAAAAGCACCAAAATCAACTACATTACGCACTGTGCCCTTTAAATTCATACCAACTTTTAAGTCCTCAAAATCCATAATTTCATTTTTGAAAATAGGATCAGGTAACTGATCGCGGGGATCTATACCAGGTTTTTTTAGATTTTTTATAATATCTTTTAAAGTAAATTTGTCAATCTGGTATTTATCCATGAAGTAATCCTTATCAATTTTCTCTATATCTTGTCGTAATTTATTTAATTTCTCTTTATCTAAAATATCATGGGGAGAATAACTAATTTCTTTCAAAACTTGTTCGGCTTCTTTATAACTTTCAGGATGTATAGAAGTATAGGCAAAAGGATCCTTTACGCTAAAAAATCTTAAAAAACCTGAAGACTGTTCAAATGTTTTTGCACCTACCCCATACACTTCCTTAATCTCGTCCCTTTTTAAAAACTCTCCATTAGTCTGTCTATATTTTACAATATTATGAGCAACAGTACTATTAATACCAGATACATACCGTAAAAGTGAAGCGGAAGCTGTATTTAAATTTACCCAGACCTGATTAACAACTGATTCTACAACTTCTTTTAAAGATTTTTTTAATAAGCTTTGATCTACATCATGCTGATATTGACCGACACCAATAGATCTAGGATCAATCTTTACTAATTCTGAGAGGGGATCCTGTAAACGTCTTGCTATAGATATAGCTCCTCTTACACTTACATCCAGATCTGGAAATTCTTGAATAGCTGTTTGAGAAGCAGAATAAACAGATGCACCAGCCTCATTTACAATAATGTATTTGATTTTATCAATCGGTAAATTTGAAACAAATGATTCTGTTTCCCTGGAAGCAGTTCCATTACCTATTGCAATAGTGTCTATCTCATATTTTTTTAATAATCCTATCAATATCTCTTCTGCTCTCTCTTTTTCATTTTGAGGAGGATGAGGATATATTGTTTTATTGGTTATAAAATCACTCATCTCATCGATTACCGCTACTTTACAACCACTTTTAAAACCTGGATCAATTCCTAAAATCTTATGGTTTTTATAAGGAGAAGACAACAAAAGAGATCTCAAATTCTCTTTAAAGATACTTATTGCTTTTTTTTGAGCTTTATCTGTCAAATAATTTCTGAGCTCTCTATTTAAGGAAGGCTCTATTAACCTCTTAAAAGCATCCATGATTATCTCGATTATAATCTCTGAATTAATTAAAATACCTTCACTTAATAAACAACCCTTAATTATTTTATACATATCCTCTCTTTCATGTAGAATATTGACATTAATAATATCTTCATTTTCTCCTCTATCAATAGCCATTATACTATGATCAGGAATTTTATTAATTCCTTCTCTATATTCATAATATGCTTCATACTTATTTTTTATATCTTTAGATAACTTCTTTTTTTTAGTAGTGAGTATGCTATTATTTTTCATAGCAGCTCTGAGAGTTTTTCTTACTTCACTATTATTGGATATCTTATCAGCAACAATGTCAAAAGCACCTTGAACTGCATCTTCAATATTATAAATATCTTTTTCTGCAGATACAAAATCTTCCGCCTTTTCTTCTATTTGTTTATCTAAATTACCTTCTGATATATAATCAGCCAGGGGTTTTAGACCCTGTTCGATAGCTTTAGTAGCCCTTGTTTCTCTCTTTTCTTTAAAAGGCCTATATATATCCTCAGCTTCCTGTAAAGTTTGGACCTGATCGAGCTTTTTAATTATTTCCGTATTTAATTTGTTCTTTTTTTTCAAAATACTTTTGATCTCTTCTTTACGTAAAATTAATTTTTTTAAATATTCATTTTTTCCATTTATCTCCCGTAATTGAGTTTCATCCAAACCACCTGTTTGTTCTTTTCTATATCTTGCTATAAAAGGAATGGTATTTCCATCATTTAATAATCTTACAGTAGTTCTGACAGATTTTTCTTTAATTTTTAAATCTCTAACAATCATTTTGATAATATTATCCATTTGATATCATCCTACTCTTTTTCTTCTTCCTCTACTGGTATAAATAAGATTTCTCCTGGTTTAACTAAACCTAATTCGTCACGCGCAATCTTTTCTATGTACTCCAGATCTTTTACTTCCTTTATCTCATGTTCTAACTGATCATTTTTCTCTAATTCGGCTTCTAATTCTTCGTTTAAGCTGCTTAATCTTTCCTCCATTTTATTTACTTTTCTCATATTCAGAAATAATTTAAATGCAAAAATGACAATAATGATTATTAGCAAATAGATCATTGCTTTTTTTAAAAAAGATTCAAAATTCATAATTATCGTCCCTCTCAGTATTTCCATTGAAGTAAATAATTTTACTTTTTGCAAAATATTCATAAAACTTATTCTTCATCTATAAAATAATTTGCTTAATAACTCTTCTCAATATATTTTAACATTAATTAAGGCGAATTATCAATGCTTCTTATCCAATATTTTTGTTTATTATTATTTATCAACAATTAAAAAATAACTAAATCTTTAAAGATTAATATTGCTTTTTGTGATATTTATGAATTTTATTATCTTAACATAAATAAAGCAGCCGTTCACAAAACCGGCTGCTCAAATCCTTAAAAATAATCTTTCATTAAAAAATAGCTTCTTCTGTTTCATTATCAAAAATATGCATTTTTTGAGTATAAACTCCCAATTTAATCTTATCTCCAACTTTGGCATCACTTTCCGCATCTACTCTCGCAATCATACTATGTTCATCTACAGATAAGTATAAATAGATTTCTGAACCCATAGGTTCTACAACCTCGACCTCAGCTTCAAAAGAATTTTCTTTTGTTATATCTAAATCATGAGAAATCCTAGCATCTGTTAAATCTTCAGGCCTAATTCCAAACACAACTTTTTTATTATCATATTCCTTCACCTTTTCTTTAAACATATCTGGAATCTTAATATTAAAGGCACCAGCTCCCTCTGCAAAATATTTATCACCATCTTTGTGAATTGTTGCATCTAAAAAGTTCATAGCAGGGCTGCCGATAAATCCTGCTACAAACATATTATTGGGTTTATTATATAATTCAAGTGGTGAATCAACCTGTTGAATAAACCCATCTTTAAGTACAACAATTCTATCTCCCATTGTCATCGCTTCGGTTTGATCATGAGTCACATAAATTACAGTAGTTTTCAATCTATCATGCAGTTTGCTTAACTCAGTTCTCATCTGAACTCTCAATTTAGCATCAAGATTAGAAAGGGGTTCATCCATTAAGAACACCTTGGGCTCCCTTACAATAGCCCTACCTAAAGCTACACGCTGTCTTTGCCCACCTGACAGCTGTTTTGGCTTTCTATCTAGTAGTGGTTCAATACTTAATATTTCAGCAGCATCATTAACACGTCTGTCTATATCGTCTTTAGGAAATTTTCTTAATTTAAGACCAAAAGCCATATTATCATATACATTCATGTGAGGATATAAGGCATAATTTTGGAAAACCATAGCAATATCTCTATCCTTTGGTGGTACATCATTTACAACTCTATCACCTATTTTAATCTTGCCTTCTGTAATTTCTTCCAAACCTGCAATCATTCTTAAATCTGTAGATTTTCCACAACCGGAAGGCCCAACTAAAACTAAGAATTCTTTATCTTTGATTTCTAAATCCTGGTCTTTAGCTGCAACCACATCTCCAAATCTCTTAGTAACATTCTCAAATGTAACACTGGCCATTTAATAATTCCTCCCTTTCTTAAATTTTTGTAGAATCACTTATTTTTAAAGAAGGTCTCAAGACTTTGATTTTTTCTTCTGCCTGTTTATTATTTATTAATTTTATTAATATATCTGCAGCCATTTTACCTGCCTGACTCAAAGGTTCTATTACCCTGGTAAGATCGGGTTCTATGATGGAGTTAATGATTGTACCCCCATATGAAACAACAGGATAATCTTGGGGTATAAAATATCCACCCATTTTGATTGCTTCAACCAGTCCTACCGATAATAAATCATCTGTGATAAAGAAACTATCTGGAGGTATTTTGATATTTACAAGATCAATAAATGCCTGATAACCCGCTGACCTGCTTCCATCAGTTTCAATTATCAAATTATGATTAAATTTTATATTTTGTTCTTTTAAAGCTTGGTGATAACCTTTAATTTTTTCATTCTCAATATAATCATTATTATTACCAGTAATCAAGGCAATATTTATATAACCTAAATCTAATAAATGTTTGGTTGCAAGATATGAACCATAACTAGAATCAATTAAAATAGTTGGTATCAAAATTTCTTCGCAAAGTCTATTAACTAATACAATATTATTATTGCCTCTTAATTTTGTATTTAATATATGATGATCTGCTATTTCACCTCCTAATATTACTGCGCCATCAACCCTTTTTTCTTCCAGTAAGTTTAGGTAAGTTTTTTCCTTTGTTAGATCATTATGTGTGTTACATAAAATAATCTGATAGCCTGCTTTTTCTGCTATTGCTTCAATATTCTCTATTATTTTAGAATAATTACCCTGAGAAAGTCCGGGCAATAATACAGCTAAGATATGGGTCTCCTGTTTAGCCAAACCTTGAGCAAGTTGATTGGGCTTAAAATTATATTCTTCTACAATCTTAAGTATTTCCTTTTTTTTGGCTTCACTAACTCCTTCTTTATCATTAATTGCTCGTGAAACCGTTGACTCTGCAACGCCAACCATTTCCGCAATATCTTTTAAGGTCAACGGCAAAATAATATCCCCCTTTATAAAATTAACGCAAGGGCTTGCGTAACTATAATATAATATTCAAGATTAAATCAAATAATCCTGCTTGACAATCTAATTTTTTTTGTAAATATACCAATTTGTGTTTCGCGAAACTTCTTTTATAATCATATCTCCAAAAACTGATTGGAGTTGTTCTTGACCAGTTTTGATATAGTTAAAATATCCACCTGCCTCAAGTTTTTCCACTATATCTACAAGTAAATTCCTTTCAAATTTATAGTCCTGGATCAATACAATTTTTTTTGCAATTCTTTTTGTTTCTTTAAAAAACTTTAATCGAAGTTCTTGATCAATCCCATGGGCAACCATAGATGAAATTACCATGTCATAAGAATTATCATCACAATTGAGGCCTTTTTTAATATCTCCTGTCTCACATTCAAGATTATTTTGCATTCCTCGCTTAACCATCTCAGGTGCCACATCAATACCTTTTACACTGTATCCTCTTGTTTGAAATACATAACCAAAAGCCCCTGTTCCACATCCTATATCTAATACTGTTTTAATATTATTATCTTTTAGTAAATGAGAATTATTATCTACAGTTTTACCATAAGAATATACCTGATATTTGAAAAACAGCTGATAATATGGTGCTATTTTGTTAAAAAGCTTTCCATGTTTATCCATTTTATTTACCGCCCAAAAAGTTATTAAAACTCTAATATTTTTGTTAAATCTATATCTTTGACCGAGTCAAATCGATAATCAGCATGTCCAACTCTTGATTCGGGGCCAATCCCTACCGCCGTCATATTAGCTGCCAAAGCAGCATCTATACCTGCTTTTGCATCTTCAAAAACCACACATTCTTCCGGTTTTAAATTTAACTTTTTTGCTGTATGTAAAAACAAATCTGGAGCCGGCTTTGTTTTTTTAACACTATAACCATCTGAAATTGCATTAAACATATCTCCGATATCTAATTTTTCTATAACTGTTTTTGTGTTTTTACTGGCTGAAGCTATTGCCATTTTGTAACCTGCCCTTTTTGATCGTTGCAATATATCAAAAATCCCATCCAGCAAATTATTACGATCAATGGTTTTTAAATACTCATTGTAATAATTATTCTTTCTCTCAGCCATTCTTTTTCTTTTTTCAAAAGTAATCTCTCTATTATTTTTTTCTAATAATAAATCTAAACATTCCAGACGAGAAACTCCCCTAAATTTTTCATTAAAATCTCTGTCAAATTCCATTCCTTCTTCTTCAGCCAGCTGCTTCCAGCCGAGATAGTGATATTCAGCAGTATCTGTAATAATCCCATCCAAATCAAAAATTAAACCCTTTATCTTTGCCAAAATTAACCCCTCCCTTTGACTATAATTTAAAACTTTTTAAAAGTTTATTATCTTCATCCAAGGTCGGTCTCCAGATTTCTATTATATTTGCTTGACAACTACGGGGAGTATTTACTCCATCAAATCTAAAACATAACTCTTTAAAGTCCTCATTAAAATTCTTTTGATTTTCAGCAAAGACCGTACTTGCTAAAGATATGTGAAATTTCCACTCGCTGTAATTATCAATAGTCGAAACATTAGCTCTTTCTAACTTCTCATGAAGTTCTCTACTGAAATTAACTAATTTTTTATTTTCTTCTACATTTAAAACCAAAAAATTATTATCCTTAAAAGAATAACAATCAAAATCTTCAACAAAAATATCTATTCCAGTGTATTTTACAATTGTTGATTTTATAATTTTAACAGCATCCTTTAACCTCTTTTTATAAATCCTATCCAGAGTAATATGAATTTCAGGATATACATCATCTGTATAAAGCTGAAATTCTGAAGCCAGTCTCTTTTGTAAAAATCGGGCGAGTTTTAAAACGTCTCCTTTTGGTTTTAATACTATGAAATATTCTTTATCAAATGAAGAATTTTTAATCATAAAGCATCTTCTCATATCTATTATTAATAAATGAACAGAGTCCTTTATTATCATTTGTTTCAAATACATTATTATTTTTCTTTATCTTATGAAATAGAGCTGTGATTTCTCCTTCAGTAAAGTCTCTTTCTTCTATTTCGGGGGTTGTTATAAACAAAATATCTTTGTCTTTAAAATTTGCAAGCACCCTTATATTATCTAAATTACCCCAACCAAAAGGTGTATTTGAAACGATAATAAGGTCAGCAGCACTGATCTTTTCTTCATTTTTCTGTACTGCTTTATTATCAATTGGAGCAAAAGGAGGAATTTCAACCACTTCAAAATTTAATCTCTTTGCTTTTTCCCAATCCGTATCACCTCTATTTAATACCCCACAGCTTACCCTAATATTAAGGTCATTTAGTATGCTCATTATATCTTTACCTGTACCTCCGCCACATATTAAGTGAACTATAAAACTATTTGTCTTACGTCTTTGTATATTTTTTGAGTGAGGAATGATTATTACATAAGGCCTTTCTGTTATTGGATTATATTTTATATCAACGTTTGTTTTATATACCTCACTTATGTTCTCTTTTGTAATAACCTCCTCAACTTTACCCATAGTGTGAACATAACCTTGATTTATTAATATTAACCTATCACAATACTGGCTAATTAAATTTAGATCATGTGAAACAGCCAATACAGACATATCTAGTTTATTATTTAAATTTGAAATCAGATCAAATATATTTCTTTGGTAATTAATATCCAAGCTTGCTGTAGGTTCATCAAGCAGTAAAAGTTCAGGTTCCTGGACTATCGCACGGGCAATAATAACCCTTTGACGTTCTCCACCACTTAAGTTTTGGATTGATTTATCTTTAAACTTCTCAGTATCCGTTAATTGCAAAGCCTCATCTACTTTTTTTCTATCTTTTTCACGTACTCTTCCCCAGCGATCCTGATAGGGGTTACGGCCCATCATAACCAAATCATAAACTGTGAAATTAAAATTAATCTCTGAATCTTGAGGTACAACAGCCATTTTTTTAGCGAGATCTTTATATGAATAATTATTTAACAAATCCTTATCCAGATAAATAAAACCTTGATCGGGATCCAATAACTTACTTATGTTTTTAAGTAAAGTTGATTTTCCTGAACCATTGGGACCAATGATACCAATAAATTCATTTTCTCTTAAATGAAAATCAATTTTGTGCAATATTTGTTGTTCCCCATACGAAAAGTCTATTCCTTTTAATTTTAGCATTTTTTATCACCAAATCTCTTTTTTGGTTTTTCTAAGTAAATAGATAAAGTAGGGTCCTCCGGTTAAAGCAGTGATTATTCCTACAGGTATTTCCATTGGAGCTAATAATATACGAGCCAGATTATCACTTATAATTAAAAACATACCACCCAAAATTGCAGCTGTAGGGTATAGTTTTTTGTGATCTGGCCCCACAAGTAATCTTGCAATATGAGGCACAATCAGACCAATAAAACCGATACTTCCACTGACTGAAACTACAGAAGCGGTAATCAAAGAAGCTCCTACGATTAAATACTTTTTAGTTTTTTCAACATCCACACCTAAGTGTTGAGCATGGGTCTCACCCAATAAAATCAAATTTAAATCTTTTAAGAAAAATATAATCATCACATTCCCTATAAGAAAATAGGGTATCATTAATTTTATATCATACCAACTGGCTGTGGATAAACTACCCAAAAGCCAGTATATTATTTTTTGTAAATCCCTGGTCCCAATTACCATTAAAAAGGACATGACGGCATTTAAAACAAAACCTACAGCTACACCAGCCAATAAAAATGTTACAACAGGAACATTTCCATTTGTCTTAGCTAAATTATAAACAATGTATACTGTAATTAAAGCACCAGCAAATGCGGTCAAAGGAATAGTATTAAAAAACAAAAAACTGAACTGAAGATTCAGCACAATTGCCATTGTGACTCCTGTACCTGCTCCAGCAGAAATACCAACAATATAGGGGTCAACCATTGGATTTCTTATAACGCCTTGAAAGACAACCCCTGCTATTGATAACCCGGCTCCAACCAAAAAGCCAAGTATTATTCGTGGTAATCTAATTTGATTTATGATGACATTCAATGAGTTATTCATGTCCTTTTTGGAAAATATTATCTTTACAACTTCATAAGGAGAAAGATTAACTGATCCCAAACTCAAAGAGATTATACTTACTAAAATAAGTCCTGCAATAATAATCAATACTATGTAAAAATAGTTTATCTTTTTCTTCATAAATTCGACCTCCACTGCATTTCTAACATTTACTATAACATAAATTTAATACTTTATCCACAATATATATAATCTATTAAACCCCCATAATCTTTAATAAAACTGCCTAATAATTGATAATTATTTTCTCTTTAATTTCATATTCTCTATCATTAATAATAAAAGGTATCTGATTATTTAACTTTAAAACTTCAATGATTATTTTGTTATTGGTTATTCCTATTTTATATTTGTTATTCCTTAATACTATATTAAAAGAAACTTTTTCCCACCTATCAGGCAAACTAGGTTCAATATATAGCTTGTCTTCCATATAATTTATCCCAGCAAAACCGAATACTATTGCCTGCCATAATACTCCCAATGAAGCTGCATGAAGGCCTTTGTTACTACTCTTCATATTTTCCCCTAAATCTATTCTAGATGCCCTTTTAAATAAACTGTAGGCTTTATTAACTTCGCCGATATAACTGGCAACTAATGCATGTATACCCGGGCTTAAAGAAGAGTCGTGTAAGGTTATGGGTTCATAATAAGCAAAATTAGATTTTATTATATCCTCTGTGAACTTGTTTCTTAATAAAAATATTAACATTACTACATCAGCCTGCTTACATACTTTTGTTTTATTAATTTGTTCCCAACTCAGATCATTAAAAATTGTATCTATTGGAGAATTTCTATATTTTTTTAAATCAATTTCTTTCAAATCAAAAAAACCTTCATACTGAGGTATGATGTTATCTGTATTAATCTGAGGTATGTACAGCTTTTTGCTTTTATCTTGCCAATCTATTATTTCTTTTTCATCTAAGTTAATTTTGCTTTTTAAAAACTCAAAATGTTTTCTATAATCTTCTTTTAATTTTTTTACATATTCTAAGGCTTTATCAAACTGCCATTGTACCATATGATTCGTAAAAGCATTGTTGTTAATATGTTTTTTATATTCGTCAGGACCCATTATATTATTTATTTCATATCTGTTTTTCTTTTTATTATACTCAAGACGTGAAGCCCAAAATCTGCTGCTTTCAAAAAATATCTCAAATCCATAATCTTTCATAAAGTCAAAATCTTTTGTCAGGCGGTAGTACTCTGCAACCATATATTGTACATCGACAGTAATATGGTGTTGTAACTTACCACTTAATATCTCGATTTCTTCACCTGTTTCTATATCGATTCTCCCATATTCAGGTGTTGTCTCTTGACCACTTCTGGCACTTTCCCAGGCATACATGGCTCCTTGATAACCATTTCTCTTAGCTTTCTTACGGGCACCTTTTAATGTATTATACCTGTATTTTAAGAGTGTTTTAGCTATTTGAGGATAATTATAGATAAAGAAAGGCAACATAAATATTTCTGTATCCCAAAATACATGTCCTTTATAATCCTCTCCACTTAATCCTTTAGCAGCTATACTTATTCTATTATCATGAACAGGGGTCATTTGAATTAAATGAAAGAGAGCAAATCTTATCGCTAACTGATCAAAATTACTACCCGATATTTTAATGTCTATTTCATCCCAGATTGATCTCCATTTTTTCACATGCTTCAATTTGCAATCCTCATATCCCCTTTTTTTATTGTTTTTTAAATTGCTTAATACGATATCTTGTAGCCCATCTATATTGTCGAGATCTTGATCTCTTTGGCTGTAGACACTGAAATATTTACTTATATTCACTTTTTTATTTTGAAGAAGATTGAATTTGATAATTCTTTTTAATTGTCTTCTTTCTGATAAAATAGATTCTTCAGCTTTAATATTTTCTCGCTGGGATGATATTTCACAGTTGAGGGCAAAACAAAGTTTTAATGTTGATTGTTGTGTTTCTGGTTCATATATCAAATTGTTATCTATTAATCTCTTCATGCCTTCCTTCAGATGTTGAGTACCACTATTACTTGTTCTGGCGTTATATCCGTATATTATTTTTATCTCACCCGAAAAATTTACAGCCTCCAGCTCTATTTTAGATAAAGCAGAATGCAGATTGGACATCGAGATAAACCTCTCAAAATAAAACTTAACCTTGTGACCTTCTTTGTTTTCCCAGAGAAATTCTCTGATAAGTAAACCATCTTTTAAATTAAGGCGCCTACTGTATTGATGTATCTTATCTTTAGTTAGATCAACTTTATTGTTGTCAATAAATATTTCGGTCTTTATCCAGTCCGGCAAATTGGGCATCTCAGTTACTTCACCCGGGAATTGATCAAATATACCTGCAACATAAAAACCAGGCTTCTCATTTGGATAACTCTCCTCTAAAGTACCTCTGCTGCCCATATAGCCATTTCCGAGGCTAAATATAGTTTCATATTTAGCCTGATTTTCAAGCTTAAATTTTTTCTCTTCGACTATCCAATTCTTATATTTACAGCTGCCGCTATCATATTCTATAGTCAATAAAAACCCTCCTCAAACTTTTCTTAAAATCAAACAGCCCTTATTTAAGTTATTTAAATATTCTTACTATTTATAAATAAAAATGGAGCGGAAAACGGGATTCGAACCCGCGGCCTTCTCGTTGGCAACGAGATGCTCTACCAGCTGAGCTACTTCCGCTTAGGTGATTATATTTATGGTGGAGGGGAGAGGATTTGAACCTCTGTAGGCATCGCCGGCAGATTTACAGTCTGCTCCCTTTAGCCACTCGGGCACCCCTCCATACTTATTTATAAAATTAATTTGTAGACTTTAAATCCTTATTAATAGTAATATATTTTGCCCAGTTTGTCAAGAGTAACATCTTTTTCAACCGCTAAAATTATGATATAAATTCAGTAAGGAAAAAATATACCATTACTGTAAGAAGAACAATTGTCAATCTTTATTTTATTACTATTAGTTTATTATTCTTGATATTAAGAAAAAATTGTTATATTCTAAAATTAAATTATTTTATTGTCCTTTTTATATCATTAACATATATATCTTTAAGATTGCTTTGTCAAAAAAGTTATAATCTTTAATAAAAATATCATTAAATTTGGAGGTTTATCTTAATGTTACAAGGTGTTTTGTTTTCTATTTTGGCAGGTATTATGGTCTCATTACAGGGTATATTTAATACCCGGGCCAGTGAACATATTGGATTATGGCAGATAAATACATTGGTTCACGGCTCAGGCTTAATTCTAGCAGCAATAATTTTAGTAACTTTTAGTAAAGGTAATTTTGCTAATATTAAAAATGTTAATCCATATTATTTAATCGGAGGATTATTGGGAGTAATAATAGTTTTTAGTGTAATTAAAGGAATATCTGCTCTAGGAGCTAGCTATTGTATAACAATACTGATTGTCACTCAAATTATTGCCAATGCACTCATCAACTATTACGGAGTATTTGGCGAACATATTATATATTTTTCTTGGACAAAAATCATTGGTATTCTTATGATGATAGTAGGAGTTTTACTTTATCAGTTAACTTAACAAATAATCTCAACCACTAATTTTAG